>NCDQ01000042.1 GCA_002280275.1 Caulobacter vibrioides
GCCTGGGCGCGCGAACTTTAGACGTCTGATCGGAGGGGGAACGTGATGAGCAAGATCACCGGCGGCTGCCTGTGCGGCGAGATCCGCTACGAGATGGACGGCGTGTTCAACGTCGCCGTCTGCCACTGCCGCGAGTGTCAGTACGCGTCTGGCGGCGGGCCCAACTATATCGCGCTGGTCCCCAAGCCGGCGTTCGCCTTCACCCAGGGCGAGCCCCGCCGCTACACCCGGCCCGGCGGCAGCGGCCAGGCGGTGACGCGGATCTTCTGCGCCGACTGCGGTACGCCCTTGGCGTCAGAGATCGCCATGCCCGTTGTGGCGGTGAAGCTCGGCGGCCTCGATGATCCGGCGCCCTACAAGGCGGGCGTATCGATCTGGACGTGCGAGGCGCAGCCGTGGCATCCGATCGACTCCGCCGCACCGGCTTTCCCGAAGAACCCCTCAGGCTGATGACCCAGACCGCGCCCCGCTACGATTTCGCCTCGGACAATGTCGCCGGCGCCATGCCGGAAGTGATGGAGGCCTTGATCGCAGCCAATGCGGGAACAGCCTCGGGCTATGGAACCGACCATGTCAGCCTGGCCGCCGCCGATCGCATCCGCGCGGCGCTGGACGCCGACGCGCAGATGCGTTTTACCGCCTCGGGCACGGCGGCAAACGCCTTCGCCCTGACCCTGCTGGCCGCGCCGCACGAGGCGGTGCTGGCGCATGAGCACGCCCATATCTGCACCGACGAGACCGGCGCTCCGGGGTTCTTTGGCCAAGGCGTGGGCCTGATCGGCCTGCCCGGCGCCGCCGGACGGATCGAACTTTCGGCGCTGGAAGCGGCCCTAGCGCGCCCCGAGGTCTCGTACAACCAGCCCGCCAACGCCCTGTCCCTGACCACCGCCACTGAATACGGGACGGTTTATTCGCAGGCGCATCTGGAGAGCCTGATCGCGCCGGTGAAGGCCAAGGGCTACGGCGTCCACCTGGACGGCGCGCGGCTGGCCAATGCTGTGGCCGCAGGCTTTGACCTCAAAAGCATCGCCAAGATGGGCGTCGATATCCTGGTGATGGGCGGCACCAAGGCCGGCTCGACCCCGACCGAGGCCGTGGTGTTCCTAAACCCTGACCATGCGCGCCGCCTGGACGCGCGCCTCAAGCACGCCGGCCAGCTGATCTCCAAGGGCCGCTATCTGGCCGCACCCTGGCTGGGCTTGCTGGCCGAAGACGGCGGGAGCGGCCCCTGGGCCGCCCGCGCCGCTCACGCCAACGCCATGGCGCAAAAGCTGGCCGCGCTGATGCCCTTCCCGATCCGTCACCCGGTCGAGGCCAACGGCATCTTCGTCGAGATGGACGAGCCGACTTTGGAGCGTCTGCGCGGCGAAGGCTGGTTCGTCTATCGGTTCCTGGACGGCACGGTGCGCTTCATGTGCTCGTGGGCCACGACGCCCGAGATGGTCGAAGACCTGGGCGCGGCGCTCAAGCGAGTGGCCTAGAGCGCCCCTTCCGTCACGCGGCTTCGCCGCGCGACACCTCCCCCGCACGCTCCGCTACGGGTGAGGAGGTCACTGTTCGAGCGTCCTGCCCCGCTTGCGGGGGAGGTGGATTGGCGCCGATAGGAGACAAGACGGAGGGGGCGCTTACGCAGGCGCTTGCCTCCACCCCCAGCATCTTGGCGATCTCGTTAGCCGGCGCCGGACGGCTGATGAAGTAACCCTGGATCTCGGCGCAGCCTTGGCTGCGCAGGGCGTTCAACTGCTCCAGAGTCTCGACGCCTTCCGCCGTGGTCGTGACCCCCATCGAGGCGCCCAGGTCCAGCACGGCCTTGATGATGGCCATGGCGTCGCTGTCGTGCAGGATGTCGCGCACGAAGGTCTGGTCGATCTTGATCTTGTCGAACGGGAAGCTGCGCAGATAGCTCAGCGAGCTATAGCCGGTGCCGAAATCGTCCATCGAGATCCGCACGCCCAGGGCCTTCAGGTCGTGCAACATGGTCATGTTGGCGGCGTTGTCCTGCAGCAGGACCGACTCGGTGATCTCAAGCTCAAGGCGGTTCGCCGGCAGGCCCGACGCCGCCAAGGCCGAGACCACCGTTCGCACCAGACCCCGGTCACGGAACTGGGCGGGCGACAAGTTCACCGCCAGGCGCACATGGTCCGGCCACCCGGCGGCCTCGACGCAGGCGCGACGCAGGACCCACTCGCCCAACTGGACGATCAAACCGATCTCCTCGGCGAGAGGGATGAAGTCGGCGGGCGACACCGTACCGCGTTCCGGATGCCGCCAGCGCAGCAGCGCCTCGCAGCCCGTCACGCGCTCGTCGCCCAGGTGATAGAGCGGCTGATAGAACAGCTCGAACTCGCCGGCCTGCAGGGCCCGGCGCAGGTCCAGCTCCAGCGCGCGACGGGCCTGAAGTTGCTCGTCCATGGCGCGTTCGAAGAAGTGATAAGCCCCGCGCCCATCGGCCTTGGCGCGGTAGAGCGCCATGTCGGCTTTTTTCAGCAGTTCGTCGGCGTCCTCGCCATCGGTCGGCGCCAGGCTGACCCCAACGCTGGCGCCGATAACCACGTGCTGCCCCTGAAGATCGAACGGCGCGGCCATGGCCTCGACGATCCGCGCGGCCAGGCGCGTGGCGCCGTTCGCGTCGTCCAGCCCGGTCTGCACCACGGCGAACTCATCACCGCCCAGGCGCGCCACGGTGTCGCCTTCGCGAACGCAGCCCCGCAGGCGTTCAGCGGCGATCTTCAGCAACGCATCGCCCAGCGGGTGACCCAGGGTGTCATTGACGGTCTTGAAGCGGTCCAGGTCCACGAAGTGCACCGCCAGGGCGTCTCCCTTGCGGTCCCGCCGCGCCAGGGCCTCGCCAAGGTGCTTTTGGAACAGCACACGATTGGGCAGTTCGGTGAGCGGATCATAGTGGGCGAGACGCGCAATCTGCGCCTCCGCGCGCTTGCGCTCGGCGATGTCTTCCGAGACACCCAGCAGATATTCCGCGTGACCGTCGGCGTTCAGCAGCGCGATCTTCTTGGTGCGCAGGATGGCGATGCTGCCATCCTTTCGCGGTACGTGGTCTTCTTCAACGACCCGCACCTCACCGGAATCGAGCACGGCGCGGTCACGCTCGCGATACAACGCGGCCAGTTCCGCATCATGGATGTCGGCGTCGGTCTTCCCGATCACTTCGTCGCGCTTGTAGCCCAGCGTCTTTTCGCCCGCGCGATTGAGCAGGACATAGCTGTGATCGTCGGCGCGCTTGACGAACACCATGGCGGGCATGGCTTCGACGATGCCGGTCATGAAGGTCTGCGCGCGTTCAACCTCGGCCTTGGCCACCGCCAGGGCCTCGACGCTGCGGCGGTTGGTCTCGTTGGCGGCCTGCAGGAGCCCCAGAACCGTTCCGACGCCCAGATAGCGGCCGTCCTCGGTGACGATGAAGCACCGCAGCAGATCCGAGGCCCGATACGAAAGGCTGTGGGCCGATTGGCGTAAAGCGCCCGACCGTACTCGGCGGCCATCCGCAGGAAGAAGGCGTTGCGCTCGACCAAGCCAATGGGGCGGTCGTCGGCGTCCAGAACCGGAATGATGAGGGTGTCAGGCTCCTCGCGGAACCGCTCATACAAGGCTTTGCCGAGGTGGTCCTCGCGCGCCGGCTCCAGGAAAGAAACAGTGTCCCGCAGGGTGAACATTGATACGCCTCCACTCACGCGAGGAGGAGGCCTGCGCCGACCTAACGGCGTACTAATGACCCAACTTGAGGACGCGAATTTCGCGAAAACTTCACAACGCCGTCACAGTGCTTGCGGGAGCGTTTACGGATGGCGCTGGATACTCTGAATTATGCTTAACGAACCGTATCCAGGAAGTCCCGCGCACTGAATACCTCAGGAGTCTCACGCCCCCCACGATCTGGACCTTGGCGGTCACCGGGAAGGTCGAAAGAAGGGCTATTCGCGCTCCCGTTCCGCCTTGGCGTCGCCCAACAGGATCTGGCCGCCCCAGCTGACCACGCCGGTGACCACGGCCGCCAGGATCCCCGCCCACAGGCCGCGGACCGTCAGGCCGTCCAGCATCCAGGCCACAAGGCCGATCATGCCGGCGTTCACCACCAGCAGGAACAGCCCCAGCGTCGCCAGGGTCAGCGGAAAGGTCAGCAGGGTCACGATCGGACGCACCACCGCATTGACGATGCCCAACAGCAGGCCCGCGATCAGCAGGGTCTTCCAGCCGTCAGCGGCGACCCCCGGCACGAGCTGGGTCGCAAGCCACAGGCCGAAGGCGGCGATCAGCAGCCGAAAAACAAGACGGAACATGACCTCTCCCCAACCTCATAAGCGACGCATCCAATCGCGCGCCGCACACGTACAATATCCGAGCACGAAACTCGGACATTACAAATGCGTTACCACCCTTTCGCCCGCAATTTCGCGAACTATCTATCCTCTCGTGTGGGGGATGATCGCGCGCGAATGGCGAGCGGATCCGCACGTAAGGGGATATGAGTACGATGGCCGTGAATTCTCTATCGGTGATGTCGCCGGACGGCGGCTTGTCGCGTTACCTCACCGAGATCCGCAAGTTCCCGATGCTCAGCAAGGACGAAGAGTTCATGCTGGCCCAACGCTGGAAAGAGCATCAAGACCCGCAAGCGGCCCACAAGATGGTCACCAGCCACCTTCGCCTCGTGGCCAAGATCGCCATGGGCTATCGCGGCTACGGCCTGCCGATCGGCGAGGTGATCTCCGAAGGCAATGTCGGCCTGATGCAGGCGGTCAAGAAGTTCGAGCCCGAGAAGGGCTTCCGCCTGGCCACCTACGCCATGTGGTGGATCCGCGCCTCGATCCAGGAATACATCCTGCGTTCGTGGTCGCTGGTGAAGATGGGCACGACCGCCGCGCAGAAGAAGCTGTTCTTCAACCTCCGCAAGGCCAAGAGCCAGATCGCCGCCTTCCAGGAAGGCGATCTGCATCCTGACCAGGTCAGCCAGATCGCCACCAAGCTGGGCGTGCTGGACAGCGAAGTCATCTCGATGAACCGCCGCCTGTCGGGCCCCGACGCCTCGCTGAACGCGCCGCTGCGCGCCGACGGCGAAAGCGAGTGGCAGGACTGGCTGGCGGACGAAGAACAGGTCTCCCAGGAGACCCGCGTCGCTGAGGACGAGGAGAAGTCGCTGCGGATGAGCCTCCTTGAGGAGGCGATGGTCGAGCTGACTGACCGCGAGCGTCACATCCTGACCGAGCGCCGCCTGAAGGACGATCCGACCACCCTGGAGGAGCTGGCCGCCCAGTACGGCGTCAGCCGCGAGCGCGTGCGCCAGATCGAGGTCCGCGCGTTCGAAAAGCTGCAGAAGACCATGCGCGAGGCGGCGATCGCCAAGAACATGGTCGACGCGTAGGACCTCGGTTCACCGCCAACGAAATGGAAAGGGCGCTCGTCGGAGCGCCCTTTTTTGTTTGGGGCCCATCCCACCTCGCCGTCATGCCCTTTATGCAGCGGAGGGACGCACAGCGACGGACCAAACCGACCGTGGCGCCCGACAGCAGACCTTCCGATCGGCTGTTCGGGGTGGTTGGCGGACATTGTCGCTCTAGAGGCTCTTCAATCTGACGAGGACTTCACTGGGCTTCACGTCGAACCCGACCGCTCGTTCGCCGGACCAGTTCAACCCGACAAACAATCCGTCGCGATCTAGACCTGGAAGCCATCGGCTTCTGAATTCCTCTAGTTCCAGCCGGTGCGGCGAGAAACCCGCATAAGCCTCGACCTTGTCGATAACCGCCCTTGCTCGGTTCTCGGTCGACCAGAACGGCATTGCTGTCTCGCCCGACCCGTTGGTTGAGGTCGGGAAACCGTCAGCACCGCGAATGGTCCAAACCGATTGGGTCTTGGCCAGTTCTCGGTAAAACGCATCGGCTTGGAGTGAGGCGATCGACATGGCCTGACCCTAAACGGACGGTCCAAGCTGCTGCAACGGGTCGAAAGCCGAAATCGACCCGCCACCAGAAAGCGGACACTCGCATCGCCGCCACCCGCCCTTGTCGCCCCCGGTGAAAGCTCGGCCCTAAGGCGGAAATGACGGCGCTCAAGAGTGGTATAGCCAAGCCATGACCGACGCCCCGCCGCTCCCCCAGCTCATCCTCCTCCCCGGCCTACTGAACGACGCCGAGCTGTGGCGCGATCAGATCAGCGGGCTTGCCGACGTCGCGCGCCCCTGGGTTCCCGATCTCACCCCCTACGCGACGATCCACGACATGGCCGAGCACGTGCTGGAGCACGCCGAGCCGACCTTCGCCGTCGCCGGCTTCTCGATGGGCGGCTATGTGGCCCAGGAGATCGCGCGTCTGGCGCCGCAGCGCATCGAGCGCCTAGCCCTGCTGAACACCTCGATCCGGGTCGACACGCCCGAGCGCGCCGCCCAGCGCCGAGCGCTGAACAAGGCCGCCGCCAAGGGTGGAACGTTCCTGGGGATCGGCCAGGCGATCATGAAGAGCTATATCGACGCCTCTCGCCTCGACGATGTCGAGCTGACCACCCGTATCGTCGAGATGACCCAGCGCCTGGGCCGCGAGGTGTTCCTGCGCCAGAACAGCCTGGAGCGCGAAGACGGCGAAGCTGCGCTTCGCGCCCTGCACGTCCCACTCGTCGTCATCGTCGGTGAGAACGACCAGATCACGCCGGCGAAGGGACATCGGGAAATGGCGGCGGCCATTGGCTGCTCGCACCTGGTGGTGATCCCCAACGCGGGGCACATGACACCGATGGAGGCGCCGGGCGCCGTCAACGGCGCCCTACGCCACTGGCTCGCCAGGCCGGCCGGACATCGCTAGAGCCTTTAGCCTGAAATCCGAATCGATGTCAGGCGTTAAAACGTCTCTAAATCATATACTTAGAGCGTGAGAATAGCCGAAACCGGCTCCCACTTTCGGCCTCACGCTCTTGCGCCGTCAAGCCGCGCGACCAGCCTCTTCGGCGCTCATGAACCCCATGAGCGCGTCAATCCGCTTGACCAGTTCGGCGCGCGCGCCCGAACCCGCCATATCGGTCTGCGTGCAGGCCGTCAGGGCCTCGGCGGCCTGCATCAAGCGGGGCTCCTTCACCGCCTCGCCCACACGCCGCAGTTCCAGCGCCTGCGCCGCCAGGGCGCGCCGGGCTTGCGCCGGATCGCTGTCCAGGGCCTGGGCGGCCGACTTCACGATGCGCAGGGCCTGAGAAAGCCGTGCTGCGGGCGTATTGGCGGCGTCGGCCTTGCGCTTGCGCGGCCCCTTGTAGTCGGCCGAGTTGAAACGGCGACGATCGGGGCCGACATAGGCGACGGCCTCGATCCAGTCGCGCGGCTTCAATGTCACCGCCTCGAGACGGCGCTCGAGATCCTTGAGGTTGAAGGGCTTGCGCATGAACTCGTGCACGCCGGCGTCCCGCGCGCCGAAGATGGCCTCGGCCGTCGCTTCGCTGGTGCACATGATCACCGGCGCCTCGCGACAGGCCAGATCACTGCGACGCAGCTTCCGGGTGAACGCCAGTCCATCGACGCCGGAGCTTCCGTGTTCGACGAAGATGAGCTGCGGGTCGGTCGCGCGCGCCATCGCATAGCCCTTCTCAGCGGTCGGGGCTGAGAAGATCTGAACGCCGCCCAGAGGCCGAAGATGCTCGGTCAGCAGGCGCGCGGTCGCGGGGTTAGGGTCAACGACCATCACCCTCTGGACCTTCGCAGCCACGCGCTGGATTGTACGGATATTGCCGTCAAACACAGAGAACATTCCCTATCCTAGGGGGTAGCCTTAACTTCAGAATGTAAAAATCCACTTATCGACCGCACACAGGATCTGAGATGTGCGCACCTCAGTCGGCTATAGGCACCGCTAGACCCGCTTCAAAGTCCATCAGGATGTCGATGCCCTCATCGATGTCGACTGCCAGGGGCTCACCAACCGGAAAGCGGTAACGCCAATAGCTGGAGATGTGAGAGATCACCCCCACGCGCTCCCCCAATGACAGGAACATCTCGGGCGCGTTCAACAGAAAGTCGCGGAATGCGATCGGACGGCCGTTGTCGATCAGATCCTCGAACGCGTTGTCGTAGACCTTCAGCGTGCGCATGATCGCCGCGCGCTCGACGAGGATCCCGCCCTGCAGTCGACGTCGGCTATCGTCCACAAACTTGGCGGTTTCTGCGTCCTTGTTACCAGTCACCACAAGGCGTCCGATCTCCTGTCCGACCTCGGCGAGATCGGACCAGAGCTTGGTCAGCATCCACTTATAATAGAGAAAGCCCTTCCAGCTGAAGACGCCCTCCTTGAAGCTCTCGCCCTCCATGACCAGGGTGGTGCGCAGCGGCTCCAGGCGCCCATCGATATCGGAAGAGAGGAGCGCTTCGACCAGGCGCGCCGCGTGGGCGCGACCCACGCCCCCGGAGCCCCGGTAGGCCAGCTCGATCAGCTGGGCGATCTCCTGGGTCACAAAGCTCTGCATGTTCTCGTAGTCGGCCGCCGACAGCGAGAAGTAGCAGTTGGCCACGAAGACGCCGTGGCGGCGCAAGTGCTCGCGCAGCAGGAAAGGGTCCAGCGACGGCAGCATGTCGATCAGTCGCAACGTCGCCAGGTCCCGGCTCATGTCGCCCGAAGCGTTGCAGGCCTCGACGACCAGATCGATCCAGCCGCGTTGGCCAACAAACAGCGACTGTCCGCCAAGACCAAGGTCCGTGCGATCGAACGGAATAATGATCTTGGTCGCCGTCGGCCGCGCGTCGTCAAACAGGTAAATGTCGTCATGACGCAAGCGGTGCTTGAGCACGATGGCGGTGTTGAGCAGGCGATTACGAAACAGCGGCGCCTCGGCGTACTCGGGGCGACGGGCGCTGTCGGCCTCCACGGCAAGAAGGTTGAGAACACGACTGGTCGAGGCGGTGCGCTCCAGGGCCCGCAAGCTTCGCATCATGCGATCGGCCTTGTTAAGCTTGAGCCGGCGAGTTCGCGCTAGAGCGGACAAGGTATCCCCCAGGAAAGACAGATCTTCATGGAACGATGTTCGCTAACAAACCCTAACCTGAGCGACATCAGCCCAACCCCCTCAACCTAAGGAGCGGCTAGCGCAGCAGCCTGCCGAGCTGACGCGATTGGCGAGGCGCTCAGACGCAGGTTCGCCACCGTTGCCAAGAGCCCCGCAGGCTGCACGGGCTTGGGGTGGGCGTCATCAAAGCCTTGAGCCATCAGACGCTCGGCGTCGCCCGCCATCGCGTCGGCGGTCAGGGCCACGACGGGAAGGTCGCTGCGTCCAGCCTCGCCGCAGCGGATACGGCGTACCGCCTCCACCCCGTCCATCCCTGGCATGTGGACGTCCATGAGCACGACGTCGAAGTCCTCGATGCGCAGTCGCGCCAGCGCGGCATGACCGTCGTTAGCGACCGCCACGGCGGCGCCGACGGCTTCCAAGATCGCGCGCGCGACCATCTGGTTGACCAGATTGTCGTCGACGACGAGTACGCGTGCGCCTTCAAGCTCGGGGGCTGCGAGATGAGCCGCCGGCGCGACAGGCGCGGCGGTGGCGGGCAAGCGCAAGCGCGCGGTGAAGGTGGAGCCCACGCCCGGCTCGCTGGACACCAGGATCTCCCCCTCCATCAGTTCGGCTAGCTGGCGGCAGATGGAAAGTCCAAGCCCACTGCCGCCGAAGCGGCGCGCGATGGACGAGTCGCCTTGGGCGAAGGGTGTGAAGGCGCGCTCGATCTGCTCGGCGCTCATCCCCATCCCGGTATCGCTGACCGAGACGCTGACGCGCTCTTGATCATCGGCCGAGAGCCGGATGACCACACGACCCGCGCCCGTGAACTTCACGGCGTTAGACACAAGGTTCATCAGGATCTGGCGCACGCGCGCAGCGTCCCCGGCTACGAAAGGCGGTGTGCTGGGTGCGACTTCGAGAACCAGATCGAGGCCCTTCAAGCGAGCGCTCTCGCTCCACACCGCGCGGGTCTGAAGCGCGAGCTTGCGGATATCGAAGGGCGCGACCTCGAGGGTCAGCTTGCCGGCCTCGATCTTGGAGAGATCAAGAATGTCATTGAGGATCGCCATCAGGCCATGGCCTGACTCCTCGATCATTTCCAGATACCCGGCCTGCTGGGCGTCTAGCGGAGTGCCACGCAGCGCATGGGCCAGGCCCAGGACGCCGTTCATCGGCGTGCGCAGCTCATGACTCATCATCGCCAGGAAGGTCGACTTGGCCTGGCTGGCCTCCAGCGCCTTGGCCTCGGCCTCTTCGCGCGCCCTGGCCGACTCCCGCATGGTCCGAACCGCGTCGACCACGTAGCCAACCAGGCCCGCCAGGAAAACCAAAGACGTCACGCGGTCCCAAAAGCTGAACAGTGGCGCGACTAACGGGAGGGCGACCAGGGCGGCGACCGGCCAGATCGTCAAGGAAAGCATCGCCGAGGGGCTGCTAACGGCGTACCGCATGCCCTCGACCACCATACCGAACAGGATCAGGATGCCCGCATAGCGCATCCCGCCCGGCCCGTTGAGGACGCACAGGATCGCCATCACCGCCCAGACGAGCGCAAAGGCGGATGGCGCCACCAAGCGCAGCCAGCGCATGCGGGTGACATCGCCGGTCGGCTTGAAGGTCATCTGCAGGTAGGTGACCCAGCCTTCGCAGGCCAGGATCGCAAGAGCCCAGACCAGGCAAGCCGTCCAGCCGAAATGGAAGGCCAGCAGACCCGCAATCAACCCGCTGGCGCCCAGGCGCGCGACACGGCTGCGACGGCTCATGACAAGCATCGCGCCTTCCACGCCGTCGTCCAACAACGCCTTCAGCCCCACCCGGCCGCCCTTTCGCGGTTTCTTTGCCCGCGAAGCTTCGGCGGTCTAGGTTCACAACCGTTTACCGTGCGCGCAAAAAAGCACGATTTTTAGGCGTTCATTCCCGGAACGGGCGCGCGCGCGGTACGGTCAACCCTGGAAGGGATCGCGCATCAGGATGGTGTCATCCCGCTCGGGACTGGTCGACAGCAGCGCCACCGGCGCGCCGATCAGCTCCTCGACGCGGCGCACATACTTGATGGCGTTGGCGTTGAGATCCTTGAACGAGCGGGCCCCGGCGGTGCTCTCCGTCCAGCCCTCGATTTCCTCGTAGACCGGCGTGGCGGCGGCCTGGTCTCGCAGGCCGGCCGGCAGGTAGTCGACGACCTTATCGCCGATCTTGTAGCCGACGCAGATCTTCAGGGTCTTCAGGCCGTCCAGCACGTCCAGCTTGGTCAGGGCCACGCCGTGGATGCCGTTGATGGCCACCGACTGGCGCACCAGCACCGAGTCGAACCAGCCGCAGCGACGCGCACGCCCCGTATTGACGCCGACCTCGCGGCCGACCGTCGACAGGTGCTTGCCGACCTCGTCGAACAGCTCGGCCGGGAACGGGCCTTCACCGACGCGGGTGGTGTAGGCCTTGACGATGCCCAGGACAAAGCCGGTCGCCGACGGGCCCATGCCCGAACCGGCCGAGGCCTGGCCCGCCGCCGTGTTGGACGAGGTGACGAACGGATAGGTGCCGTGGTCAACGTCCAACAGCGAGCCTTGCGCGCCCTCGAACAGAATGCGGCGGCCGGCCTTGTAGGCCTGATCGAGCACGCGCCAAGCCGGCTGAGCATAGGCCAGGATACGCGGCGCAAGTTCCATCAGGGCGTCGAACAGTTCCTGCGCGCTGGCCTCAGGCAGGCCAAGCCCCCGGCGCAGGGCGCCGTGGTGGGCCAGCAGGCGATCGATCTTCGGCTTCAGCGCTTCGGGATCGGCGAGATCTGCGACGCGGATGGCCCGGCGGCCCACCTTGTCCTCATAGGCCGGGCCGATGCCCCGGCCCGTGGTGCCGATCTTCTGGGTCGAGGCGGCTTCACGCGCCTGGTCCAGGTCGCGGTGCAGCGGCAGGATCAGGCAGGCGTTGTCGGCCAGGATCAGCAGGTCGGGCGTGATCGCCACGCCCTGGTCGGCGATCTTGTCGATCTCGGACAGCAGATGCCAGGGATCGACCACGACGCCGTTACCGATAACCGAGGTCTTGCCCTGCACCACGCCCGACGGCAGCAGGGCCAGCTTGTAGACCTTGCCGTCCACCACCAGCGTATGGCCGGCGTTGTGGCCGCCCTGGAAGCGCACGACGACATCGGCTCGGTTGCTGAGCCAGTCGACGATCTTGCCCTTGCCCTCGTCGCCCCACTGGGCGCCGACAACGGTCACGTTAGCCATGGTTTGGGTACGCCTTGTCGCCTGCCGAGTGACGCCGCAGGGTCCTTCGACAGGACTCGACCCCGGACGTGGTCTCAATTTTGGGCGGCGCCGCGCGGACCGTCAAACAGGCCCTTCGCGAAGTCAGAAGGCGTAAACCAGCCGAACCCCCGCGTCGTCAAGCCCTTGGTTCTTGCCTTGGTGGAAGATCTGGCCGTTCGACAGGTGGGTGTACGACAGCTCGACCGACACCTTGTCGTTGACCTGATAGCCCAGGGCCAGCTCGGGCTCGAACAGCACCTTCGAGCCGAAATCGATACGGTTGTAATAGAGCCAGGTGCGGCGGTCACGCTCCTCGGGCGTCAGGTTCGGCGCATTGGCGGGCGGCAGGCCGGCCTTGCCGTCGGTATAGGCCAGACCCATGCCGGGGCGCAGGTAGAAGCCGCCCGGCTGACCCAGCTCGACCTTCCAGTTGAAGCCGACGGCGGCGAAGTTCGAGGTGTTGTTGGTGTTGATCGACACCATGGCGTGGACCTGGGGCTTGCCCAGCCAGTCCAGGCTCTCGATGCGTTTGGTGCGATAGCCCAGATGGATGTCGGCGCCGCCCTCGCGGCCCGCGGCGCCCAAACCAACGGCGTTGCCGATGAAGGTGACGTCGTGCTTGTAGACACCGACAAAGGCCTCCCCCGCCAGCGCAGGGCTCGCGCATCCGAGCGCGGCGCCGGCAAGCGTCAATGAGGCCACGACGGCGGAAGTGGCGGTCTTCATAAAGTCGTCCTGAACAGCTTAGCCCCCGCCCCAATATGGCGTTAACGGCAGTGGTCGGAAAGGGTTTCGATCGAAGCGTCGCCACGCTAGCCTAAACCTATGACTGTCTCTCTGACCGACATCCAAGCCGCCGCCGCTCGCCTGAAGGGCCTCGCCGTCGAGACGCCACTGATCGAGAGTCCAGCGCTCAATGAGCGATTAGGCGGGCGAATTCTCCTGAAGCCCGAGACCTTGCAGCGCGCAGGCGCGTTCAAGTTTCGCGGCGCCTATAACCGCCTGAGCCAACTGAGCGAGGCTGAAAAGGCGCGGGGCGTCGTGGCGTTCTCGTCAGGCAACCACGCCCAGGGCGTAGCGCTGGCGGCCAAGCTCTTGGGTGTGCCGGCCCTGATCGTGATGCCTTCCGATTCGCCGAGCGTGAAGGTCGAGGGCACGCGCGGCTACGGCGCGGACATCCGCTTCTACGACCGTTTCACCGAGGATCGGATCGCCATCGCCGACCAGATCGCGGCCGAGCGCGGCTGCGTGGTGGTGCCGTCCTACGACGATCCTCACATCATTGCCGGCCAGGGCACGGTGGGCCTGGAGATCGTCGCCCAGGCCGCCGCGCTGGGCGCGACTCTGGACAGCCTGATCTGCTGCGTCGGCGGCGGCGGCCTGATCGCCGGAACATCGACGGCGGTGAAGGCCCTGTCGCCATCCACCGACATCTGGGGCGTGGAGCCCGCCGGCTTCGACGAGACGCGACGCTCGCTGGAAAGCGGCCGCCGCGAGACGATCGACAAGGACGCCCGCTCGATCTGCGACGCGCTGCTGACCCCGATCCCCGGCGACCTGACCTGGCCGATCAACCAAAAGAACCTCGCCGGAGCCGTGGCGGTCACCGACGCCGAGGTGGCCGAGGCGATGCGCTACGCCTTCTCGACCTTGAAGCTGGTCGTCGAGCCGGGCGGCTGTGTGGCCCTGACGGCGGCGCTGACGGGCAAGGTCGATGTCGCCGGCGAGACCGTGGCGATCGTGCTGTCGGGCGGCAATGTCGATCCGGGGTTGTTCGCGCAGGTCTTGAGGGGGCAAATCTAGCTCATAAAGCCGTGTCATCCCGGCCGGAGCATAGCGGAGAGCCGGGACCCAGGGGCCGCCACGCCGCCTCTGGCCCCTGGGTCCCGGGTCGGCTTCGCCGCCCGGGATGACAATAGAAACATTGGGGAGAGACATGAACCTGCCGCCTGCGACCGCCCTCCCCCAGACCCCGCTGCTCGTCATCGACCGCGCCGCGCTGGAGCGAAACCTCGCCCGGATGCAGGCGCTGTGCGATGCGGCCGGCGTGCGCCTGCGGGCCCACGGCAAGACCCACAAATGCACGACGCTGGGCCGCCTGATCATCGAGGGCGGCGCGGTCGGCCTATGCTGCCAGACCGTCGGCGAGGCCGAGGCCTATGTCGCGGGCGGAATCCACGACGTGCTGGTCACCGCTCCCTCCCCGCCCTGGGGCGCGGCGCGGCTGGCGGCCTTGGCCAAGACCGGCGCGCGGGTCGGCGCTGTGGCTGACGACGAGCGCCAGATCGATCGGCTGTCGGACGCCGCCGTCGCCGCCGGCGTGACCCTGGACCTCGTGGTGGATCTCGATCTGGGCACCCATCGCGCCGGCGCCTATCCGCAGGACGCCCTGCGGCTGGCGCGCGCCGCCGACGCCGCGCCGGGCCTGCGCTTCGCCGGGCTCCAGGCCTATCTGGGGCATCTGCAGCACATGGACGACCTGG
>NCDQ01000431.1 GCA_002280275.1 Caulobacter vibrioides
AAACCCCGCGAATGAAACGGCGCCATGGGCTCGGGCGATAGCAGGGCGGCGTCGATGGCGACGTCGGCCCGAACTCCGATCACGAACAGCCGCGGCCGCGACTGGGGCACAAACAGGTCGGCGTTAATGACCAGGGCGCCGCAGCGATAGCCGACCTCGGCGAAGGTCGCGCATATCGCCTCGAAATCCTTGCCGCCGTGCGAGGTCAGCGTTCCGCACACGTTTTCCAGGGCGATGAGCTTGGGAGCGCGGGCCTGCGCCTTGAGCGCCCTGACCACGTTCCAGAACGGATAGAACGTCCCCGATCGCTCACCCTTCAATCCCGCTCCGACGCCCGCCAAGGAGAGATCCTGGCACGGGAAGGAGCCCCACATCAGGTCGGCGACGCCGGGCAGATCAGCCGGCGTGATCGACCGAATATCAGCGACCTTCAGTTCTCCTGAACCGAAGTTGGCCTGGTAGGTCAGGCCCTTCTTGAAGTCGAAGTCGTTTGCGAACAGGCAGGTCCAATTTGGGCCCAAGCCTTTGCGCGCCATGCCGCCGCCGGCGAAGAACTCGTAGAACTCAGCCATGAGCGAAGCCCCCGCCCTTGGCCCTGGCCTGCACCGGCTCGCGAGCAAGCTTCTCCTCGACCGCCCCGGCAATACAGGTATTGCGAGACAAATTTTCAAGCCGCGCGGCGTGCGCGTCGTCGATCTGCGCAAACCTAACGCCCGACACACGAAGGTTGATGCGATCTAGGCCACGGGCCGCCTCGGGTTTCGAATCAGATTCCATTGAGCAAGGGTGGCGCCAGGGCGGCGCCTGGTCGAGAAATGTTTCTTCTTTGTTCACAAGGCTCCGCAATTGGCTCTCCGGCGAGAGTCAAGCGGATCTGGCAGCGAAAGCCAGGAACCACTGAGCCTGGCGGACAGGTCGAACGGGGCAACTTTCTTCCCGGCCTGCGCGGGTCTATTGCTCGGCTCTATAACCGGCGCCGCAGGGAATGTAGAAAAACTCAAGAACGCGGTCGCTCCGCGACCGCCGTCATCTGGTGACCCGTGCCCGCCGATCATCCGCCGTCAACGCTCACACGTCCTGCGCCGCACCTGCTGAAGCGGTTTCATTTGGACCAGGTCGGCAACGACACGATCGAGACGTTCCTGACGAAGGGGTATTCCCTGGCCATTTGCTGCCGTGACTGTCCCCGGCTGATCGAGTGGACGCCTCCCGACCTGCTGGAGAAGTTTGGCGACCGGATCAAACTCAGGATCGCCGATCTGGGCGCTAGGTTTACTTGCACAGGGGAGGGAGGATGTGGTTCCCACGATATCGCAGTGTTCCCGCACCTCTACGATGGGCCCTGGTCCTAGGCGCCGCCGCCGAAGGGCGCCTAGTTAGGCTGGAATAACGTCGTCGCCCTTACCGCCGCGGGCGACGATCTTGAGCCTGCCGTCAGGCAGGGGGCGTTGGAGTTGAGCGACGTCCGTCCAGGGCGCATCGCTCATCCAGAGATCCCATTCCGCCGGCTCGGTCAGGATCACAGGCATGGCCTTGGAGTGGTAGGTTTTTACCGGCTCGGCTGACTCCGTGGTCAGGAAGCCGTAGGCCTCTATGTCTTCCCACCCCTTGCTCTTCATCCGCACGCAGGCATGGGGCGTCCAGATTCCAGCGAAGAAGGCGAGGGGGCGGCTGTCATCTAAAGCGAACCAGACATTTTGCCTGGTCTTCTCATGATCCTGGTCAGGCTCAGCGAAGGACGTGAAAGGCACCAGGCAGCGGTTGCCAGCGCCCAGCCAAGGGGCCCAATGAGCGTTGGTCTTGCCGGTCTTTTCGCTGGTGGTGTTGCGGACGTTCGTGGTGCCCTTGTCGGGCTCCATTTTCAGCAGCTCGGCGAAGTCGAACTCGGTGCCCTTGGCCTTGAGTTTGTCGGCGCGCAGAGTAGCGGCTTCGAACAGGGCCTGCTTGGACGAAGGCATACCCCAGCGCGCGTCGCGCATCATCCGCTGGCCGTCTTCGCCGTGGGTGACGATCGGAGCGGCATAGTCGGGAAAGATCCCCGGCAACGGCGGCTGGTTGTTGTTTCGGTCGGACATCGCCCGCGCCAGGGCGGCGACCTCGGCCCGGGCTTTCATCATCGCATACAGATTGCAGATGTGGACGGCCCCCCGCTTGCAGTGAACGCGCAGATTGTCTGACCTAACGCTTGCTATCAGATGTCCGGCCTGTTTGCGCGAGAAGCTCGCTGGCCAAGATGGTGTTCGCTACGCGCGCTCCAAACACATTGGCGACATCGGGATGCCAGTGCAATCTTCGGAATGTCGCGCGTACCGACCGATAGGTCGTTTCCATCTGTTCGTTCGTGCAAGTCTCCTGGGCGGTCCGGGTGCAGCCTCTTTGGCT
>NCDQ01000432.1 GCA_002280275.1 Caulobacter vibrioides
GCCATTCCGTTCTTCGTGCTGGCCATCATCCTCGAAATCCTGCTCGGCCGCTTCGGCAAGGGCAAGGCGAACTACGAGGCCCGCGACACGGCCATGTCGCTCAGCATGGGCGAGCGGGCGATGCGCTCGCAGACGGGACTGATATCGATCACCGGATCAAAGCAGTCGAAACGGCACTCGCCGGTCTCCGCGTGATCCTGCCAGCGGCAACGGATGTTGTTCGTATCAATGAGCGGTTTAAGCTCCGTGAGCCGCGCGGCTTCGTTTTGAAGTTTGGCAGCTTCAGCCGCGAAGACGCCGTGTGCCGTGACAAAGCCATCACGATGATAGGCTGCGATTTGTTCTGGAGTGAGTGGCATGGGAAGAAAGGTAAACGCACATCGGCGGCTGACAGCGTGTTATCGCCATCAACCGCCGGTGCACCAACGCTAACAGACTAAAATTTGATGCCCGCGCGGGCGCCGAAAGTCATCGGGGCGCCGCTTTCGCCGAGGTAGCCGGAGGGAGCGGAAGCGGGATTCGGATAAGGAATGGCGATGGGCACATACCGGGTGTTGAAGGCGTTGTTCAAAAAAAACTCGCTGTACCAGGACTGCCTGCGGATACCGACGCGGAAGTTTGCCAGCGTGTAGGCATTCTGTCCGGCGGCATTGGAGCTGTCATAGACAAAGCCGCCGAGGAACTGCACGTCACCACGGGCATAGAGAGTCCAGCCCTGGCTCAGCTCCCAGTTGTACTGGCTGCCGACTGCCGCGGTGTAGTTCGGCGTGTAGGGCACTTTGCTGCCACCAATTTTCGCGCCGCTGTCCATGCTGCCGGAGAGGAATCGTGCAGTTTGCAGACCGGCGCTGCCGAACACCGTCCAACTGGAAGTCGCCTGATAGTTGGCTGAAAGTTCCAGCCCCTTGGAAACTGCGTTGCCCGCGTTGATGACGTCGAAGGTGGCGAGGGAGGCGGCGTTGGGTGTGTTGAGCTGGAGGTTTCTCCAGTCCGTGTAGAAAGCGGCGAGCTGGAAGCCCAGCTTGTCCTGCAGGGCACGGCCTTTCAGACCGATCTCATAGTTCCAGCTACGCTCCTGGTCGTAATTGGTGCGCCCGGTCACTGAAGCGGTGTTGAAGCCGCCTGCCTTGTAACCACCGGAAAAACCGGCGTAGGCCATGAGACCCGGCGTGAAGCGGTAGGCGATGGATGCCTGAGGCGTCACCTGGCTGTACGTTTTCGCTGTCCGTGAAGAGGCGTCCAGCGAAGGCAGGAACGGAGGAGCGATGGGGTTGCGGCTGGCGGAAAGATCTGCCTGCTTGTGTTCATAGTCCCAGCGCAGGCCGGCAGTGATGTCCAGCTTCTTCCAGGCGGTCAGAGTAGACTGGGCATACAGGCCCATGCCCTGATCATGCAGCGCGGCACTGGTGTTGGTGGTGTTCACTGGAATGAAGACAGGGAAGAAGACATTGTCCTGATTTTGCGCGGTGGTCTGCTGATACGTCTGATCAAAGAAGAACGCGCCGGCCTGCCAGGTGAGGAAGGCCGAATCGCTGAGGGTGATCGGGACATTCTTGGGATTGGAGAAACGGAACTCCTGGCTCCAGGTGGTCTGCTGCTGGCGGTTGTTGCGCAGCAGGAAGGTGTTGCCCGGTATGAAGTTGAACGTCGAATAGTCGAGGTCCGTGACATCCTGCGTTTTCCACCAGACCAGACCGGTGGTGGAGGTGAAGTCGAAGGAATCACCGTGCCAGGTGACCTGCAGGGTGGGCATCAAAACATCACGCTTGGTGAAGCCGCCGAAGTCGCGGGCGGACTGGCGTGGCGTGGCGCGCAACTGCGCCACATCATTCAGTGCGTAGTCGCCGTCACGGGCGGTTTCGCCTGCGATGATGAGGCGCACTTCCAGTTGCCTGGTCGGGGTCCAAAGGAACTGCGTCTTGCCAAACCACGAACCACGATTGTCGATCGGCTGGCCGTTCACGGTGTTCTTGGTGTAGCCGTCGCGCTGATTGTAGCCGCCCATGAAGCTGAATCCCAGCACGTCTTCAATGAGAGCGCCACTGACCCGTCCACGATAGTCCTGCAGGTTGTAGTTGCCGATCATGGTCTGCAGTTCGCCTTCCCAGCCTTGCAGGGTGGGGCGACGGCTGGTGATGTTGACGAGACCCCCGGCAGTGTTCCGGCCGTAGAGCGCCCCGACAGGCCCGCGCACCATGTCGATCTGCTCAACATCGATCAGCATGATGCTGGAAGAGTTGCCATTAAACTGCGGCACGCCGTCCATGTAGGTGGTGACGCCCGGATTGGTCGGGGAACCGCCGATGCCGCGGAAACGGGGAGTGCTGACGGCACGTGCACTGAACTCGGTGAAAAAGGTGTTCGGCGCGTACATG
>NCDQ01000433.1 GCA_002280275.1 Caulobacter vibrioides
CGGCCATCTCGGGGCTCTGGTGCTGATAGCCCAGGCGGATGATCGAGTTGTCCGGCGCGGTTTCGATCTTGAGACTCTTGCCGATCGAGTCGCGGCCCTCGGCGATCAGCTTGCGCTTCTCTTCCGGCGTGGCGACGGCGTACTTGGCGGCCGCGTTCGGGAAGATGTTTCCAAAGCCGATCTTGCGGATCACGCGTTCGCGCAGCTCACCGCTGCCCAGGATCTCGGCTTCCGACTGGATCACCTCGTCATTGGTGGGCACGGCGCCTCGACCTGCATCGCCGGCTCGAGGCTCGTAGACATACTCCTGACCAAGCCGCACGAAGAGGCTGGACTGGGCCTCGTAGCTCTTCTTCAGCGTCATGGCGAAGCCTACGCCGATGGCGGCGATCACCAGGAACACCACGAGCATAAGAATGCGCTCGCGCCACAGCAGGGTGACAAAGTCGCTCGGGGCGTAGCGCGCTCGCACGCCAGCACCTCCCCCCGCCATGGGCGGCGGAGAGTCGTGCGGCACGCTGATCCAGGCGCTCGTCGACATGCGAATCCGGGCGATCTAACTTAGCTCTCACCCTGGGGCTGGCGGTCTTAAGGGTTCGTTACCCATTCCTGTTAAGACTTGTCGCATGCAGAGCCGCACGCACCTCATGACGGCCTTGGCCGTGGTCCTGATGGCCGGCGGGACGACCGCCTGCGGGCATCTGGACGCCGAGCCGATCACGCCAGCGCCGCGCCCGACGGCGACCTTCTCCAACATCGGCTATGCAGACTGGAGCGAGCAGGAGCCCGACTATCGCTTTTATCCGGGCGACGAGATCGAGATGACGGTGCCCTCGGCGCCGGAACTCAACAAGAGCGCCACGGTGCAGCCGGACGGCCGGATCACCGTGCCACTAGTCTCGCCTGTCATGGCCGCCGACCGCACGATCGGCGAACTGCAGGCCTCGCTGAGCCAGGCCTATGCGGGCACGCTTCTGCGGCCGCAGGTGCAGATTTCAGTGAAAGCGACAGCGCCGCTCAAGGTGTTCGTCGGCGGCGAGGTCGGAAACCCCGGCGTCTACGACATGGCGGGCGACGGCGATGCTTTGCGCGCCATCATCCAAGCGGGCGGCTTCAAGACCAGCGCCAAGCGCAATCAGGTCGTGATCATTCGTCGCGGCCCCGACGGGCGGGCGATGATGCGGACGGCCGACCTGCTGAAGGGTCTGACCAGCCCCGGCGGCGCGGACCTGGTGCCGCTACGCCGCTTCGACATCGTCTATGTACCGCGCAGCGGCGCGGCGGAGACGGGCCTGTTCATGCAGCAGTACTTCCGTGACCTGCTGCCGGTCAGCTTCAGCTACGCGATCAACGGCACGATCCGCTAGGATATCGCAACGACGAGGCGTCCTGAGCCCGGAAACCCGGGCTCAGCCGTGGGCAAGCCACTCGCGCGCCTGACGCTGAGCTTCGGCGACATCTTCGCTGGCCATCTCTTGCGAGAGCTCTTTGCGATAGACCTTGGCCTCGATCGACCCGCGCATCGCAGCGAGGTTGAACAGCATGTGGGCCGACACATAGTCCAGCGGCGCGCCGCCCTGACCGGTCGAATATAGCAGACCCATCCGGAACAGCTCGTCGCCGGTGGAAGCGGCGGTCGGCAGCGGCAGCGTGGAAACGACGGCCGGCGGTTCATTCATCAACATCATGGCACATCTCCTCTCTCAAGCTCGCCTCGCCGTTCTGGCGGATCAGAGCCTGAGAGAAGAAAAGTCCACAGCCACTGAACATATAGTTAAGCGGCCAAACATCATGAAAATAAGGCCAAATATACTAGTTATTAGAGGTGATTACTGAGCGTAAACGCCAGTATACAGCACGTTAACGCGCGCGCTGGCCGAACAGGACTCTGCGAGCATCTTCCGCAGCTTTTCCAGAGGCTTGCAGGCCGCCGGAGCGAAGTTCTGCGCCCAGCTTGAAGCCCTTCTGGACGGCCTCTCGGGCGCCGACGCGCTCGAACCAAGCCTTCAGATGCGGAAACTCTTCCAGAATGATGCCCTGATTTTTCCACGGCACAATCCACGGCCAGATCATGAAATCGGCGATGGACAATTGGCCGCAGACGAAATCGCGACCATCCAGACGCTTGTTCAGCACCCCGTACAGTCGGTGGGTCTCATTGGTGTAGCGGATCACGCCATAGGCGATCTGGCGCTGGTCGGAGATGATCGCAGGCGCATACTGGCGGAAGTGGTGGGTCTGGCCGGCCATCGGCCCAAGCCCGCCCATCTGCCACATGACCCACTGGTCGATATCGACCCGCTCACGCTCATTGGCGCCGTAGAACTGGCCGGACTTGCGGGCCAGGTACTGC
>NCDQ01000434.1 GCA_002280275.1 Caulobacter vibrioides
CGCCCGCGAGGGCGGCGCACACTATGATGCTGCCGACGCGGCCAAGGCCAACGGCCGCAGCCTGACCTTCTTCCAGAAGGCGCTCGCCTGATGCTGGCGCCCGAGGAACTGATGAAGAACTGGATGGCTTTCGGGGCAGGGGCTCAGGAGTCGTTCCGCAAGCTGATGACGGCCGCCGCTGGCGCGGCGGTTGGCGGCGCCACCCCGAAGCGCGACTGAAGACATGACGGATACGATCTTCGCGCTGGCCACGGCGGCTGGACGCGCCGCGGTCGCCGTGGTGCGGGTGTCGGGTCCCCGGTCCGCTGAGATCGCCGCGGCTCTTTGTGGTCGCCTGCCGCCGCCGCGCTTGGCGGCGGTTCGAACCTTGAAGAAGGATGGCGTGGCTTTGGACGAGGCGCTGGTGCTGCGCTTCGAGAGGCCCGCTAGCTACACGGGCGAAGACAGTGTCGAGTTTCACGTGCACGGCGGGCGGGCCGTGGTCGAAGCCTTGCTTAGGGCACTATCGGATCTAGGTGCGCGCCTCGCTGGGCCGGGAGAGTTCACGCGGCGAGCATTCGAGAACGGCAAGCTGGATCTGGCCCAGGCCGAGGGTGTCGCCGATCTGATCGACGCCGAGACCGAGGCTCAAAGACGCCAGGCGCTCGGGCAAGTGGGCGGGGCCCTAAGCCAGCGCTACGACCGTTGGCGTGACTTGCTGGTCCAGGCCTTGGCGATGCTGGAGGCGGCGGTCGACTTCCCGGACGAGGACCTTCCGGAGGAAGTCGCGGAGCGCGCACGACCCGGCCTTCGCCAGCTCAGCGCCGAACTGAATGCGGCGCTCTCGGATGTTTCCCGGGGACGGCGTGTGCGGGACGGTTTCAGGATCGCGCTCGTCGGCGCGCCGAACGCAGGCAAGAGTACGCTCCTCAATGGCCTGGCTGAAAGGGACGCCGCTATCGTTACTGACGTGGCCGGGACCACTCGTGACGTGATCGAGGTTCCGCTCGTGCTCGGCGGCTACAAGGTGTTGCTCGCCGACACGGCGGGGCTTCGCGACACGTCTGACGCGATCGAGGCCGAGGGTGTTCGCCGGGCCAAGGCCTGGGCCGACGATGCGGATCTGCGTCTGTGGGTCGTCGATGGTTTTCACGTGAAACAGGCCGAGCATCGTCCGGACGCCATTCGCGCCGGGGATTGGCTGATCCTCAATAAGGCCGACGTCGCAGATGCAGCCGACCTGGCGGTTGCCGCCGATCAGTGGGCGGGGCAGGGGCTTTCGGTCCTGCGCCTGACGGGCAAGTCTGAGGCGGGCGCCGTCACTCTTCGAAACGCGCTCGCGTCACACGTGGCCGAGGCGCTGTCGGGCGCCGAGTTTCCAGCAGCGACCCGCCTGAGGCACGCCGAGCGGCTCGCCGAGGCCAAGGGTTACCTTGAGCGCGCCTTGTCCGATGTCGGGTTGGAGGTTGAGCTCGCGGCCGAGGATGTCCGGCTCGCAGCGCGCGCCCTGGAGAAGATCTCTGGGCGCATCGACCCGGAGGATGTCCTGGGTCGCGTGTTTTCGACCTTCTGTATCGGCAAATGATGTTTCACGTGGAACACCCCCCATATTGTCCACAGCACGCTCACAGCTGTGGCGGGGGTGTTTCACGTGAAACGCCGATGAGTCACATCGACCCGCTCGCCTGATTGGCGTATAGATCGAGTCCAGCGCCCCCGCTCGAACCCGGGGGCGTTCGCATTGAGGCGAGCGTTTTGTCCAAGTCTTGGGATGTCATTGTTATCGGCGGCGGTCACGCCGGCTGCGAGGCGGCGGCCGCTGCGGCGCGAACCGGCGCGCACACCCTGCTGCTGACCCACAAGCTGGAAACTATCGGTGAAATGTCCTGCAACCCGGCCATCGGCGGCTTGGGCAAGGGGCATCTGGTGCGCGAGATCGACGCCCTGGATGGCGTCATGGGCCGAATGGCCGACAAGGCCGGCATTCAGTTCCGGATGCTGAACCGCTCCAAGGGACCCGCCGTGCGCGGTCCCCGCTCGCAGATCGACCGGCGGCTCTATCGCGAGGCGATGCAGGCTGAGCTGTTTTCCACGGAAAACCTCGACATCATCGCCGCAGCCGCCGAGGACTTAATTGTTGAGGACGGAAAGGTGGCCGGCGCCATCGACGCCGACGGTCAGGCCTATCGGGCGCCGCGCGTGATTCTGACGACCGGCACGTTCCTGAGGGGCGTCATCCACCGGGGCGAGGACCGCATCCCGGCGGGCCGGGTCGGTGACCAGCCGGCGATTGGTCTTTCGGACCGCCTGTATGGTCTGGGTTTCCAGATGGGGCGGCTGAAGACCGGGACGCCCGCGCGTCGGCGGACGACACGCCCGTGCCGTTCTCGTACCTGAACGATAAGATCGATGTGCCGCAGATCGCGTGCGGTGTGACCTATACCACCGAAGAGACCCACCGGATCATCGCCGAGCGCATCGGCGAGTCGCTCGTCTATAGCGGCCGCGCCACGGGTGTCGGTCCGCGCTACTGCCCGTCGATCGAGGACAAGGTGGTCCGCTTCGCCGACAAGACTAGCCACCAGATCTTCCTCGAGCCCGAGGGCCTGGACGACGACACCGTTTATCCGAACGGCATTTCGACCTCGGTTTCGGAAGAGACCCAGCTGCTGTTCCTGCGGACGATCCCGGGTCTGGAGCAGGTGGAGGTCATCCGCTACGGCTACGCGATCGAGTACGACTATGTCGATCCGCGCGAGCTGTATCCGACGCTCGAGACCAAGCGCCTGCCAGGCCTGTACCTGGCCGGACAGATCAACGGCACCACAGGCTATGAAGAAGCTGGGGCCCAGGGTTTGGTCGCCGGCCTTAACGCGGCTCTGGCGGTGCAGGGCCGCGAGCCAGCGATCTTCGCGCGCGATGAGGCCTATATCGGCGTGATGATTGACGACCTCGTCACCCGTGGCGTCACTGAGCCCTATCGGATGTTCACCAGCCGGGCCGAGTTCCGACTAACCTTGCGTGCTGACAACGCCGACCAGCGCCTGACCGATCGCGGGATTGCGCTGGGTGTCGTGGGATCGGCCCGAGCGGCGGCTTGGGCGGAGAAGAAATCGCGTCTCGACGCCGCGCGGAGCTTCGCGCGCTCTGTGACGCTGACGCCGAACGAGGCGGTGAAGGCTGGCTTCAAGGTCAACAGCGACGGCGTCCGTCGCGACATCTTCGCCATGCTGGCCTATCCGGATGTGACGCTCGATGACCTCGGCCGGATCTGGCCCGAGGTTTTCACGTGGAACACGGATGTCCGCGAGCAGATCGAGATCGAGGCCGCTTATGCCGGCTATCTGGATCGCCAGCGGGCCGACGCCGAATCCCTGCGCAAGGACGAGGACCTGCGCCTGCCGGCCGACCTCGACTATGCCGAGATCGGCAGCCTCTCCAACGAGGTGCGTGAGAAGCTGGCGCGGGTGCGTCCTTTGACCCTGGGCCAGGCGGCGCGGATCGAAGGGGTCACGCCGGGCGCGCTCACGGCGCTGTTGGCTCACGTGAGGCGCGGCCGTGCAGCCTGATCTCGCCCTGACTCCCGAGACCGTCCTGGACGCCGCCGGCTTTCAGGCCCTCGTCGGCGCCACCGACGCCCAGATCGAAGGTCTGGTGCGCTTCCAGGAACTGCTGGCCGAATGGAACGAGGTCATGAACCTTGTGGGGCCGCTGACGATCGCGACCTACTGGACGCGACACGCCTTGGACAGCGCCCAGCTGATCCCGCTGGCGCCGGAGGCGACCACGTGGGCCGACCTCGGCGCCGGCGCGGGTCTGCCTGGCGTCGTGCTGGCCATACTTCTGAAGGGTAGGGCTGGAGCCAAGGTGCATCTCGTTGAGTCGATGGCCAAGCGTTGTCGCTTCCTGGAGGTGGTGGCCAAGGATCTGGATCTGCCCGTTCAAATCCATAACGCCCGGGCCGAAGATCTGAAGCTGAAGGTCGACATCGTCACCGCGCGGGCCTGCGCGCCGATGACAAAGCTGCTTGGCTTCGCCGAACCCTATCTGCGCAATGGCGCGACTGGATTGTTTCTCAAGGGGCAGGAAGTCGAGACCGAGCTCACCGAGGCCCGCAAGGCCTGGACGTTCGACGCCGATCTGCGCACCAGTCAAAGCGACCCTCGGGGCCGCATCGTTCAAGTGAAGAGGCTTTCCCGTGTCCGCTAATCCTCTCCGCGTACTGGCCATCGCCAATCAGAAGGGCGGGGTGGGGAAGACCACGACCGCGATCAATCTGGGCACCGCCCTGGCCGCCTGCGGCGAGCGCGTGCTGCTGATCGACGCCGATCCGCAAGGCAACTGTTCCACGGGGTTGGGTATCGGTCGCACCCAGCG
>NCDQ01000435.1:0-1383 GCA_002280275.1 Caulobacter vibrioides
TCGGCCAGACGGTCATCCAGGACCTTGAGGCTCTTTCTGACGCTGTCGAGATTGTAGGTGGCCACCTCGGGCACCTGCGCCTCCAGCGCGGCCATGCCCGGATGGCTGTGACGGACGCCCTGCATCATAGGCGTGGCCACCATCATCTCGGTGCGCCGCAGCCACATCTCGATGATCGCCGTCTCCTTGGGATCGCGCCCGAACATGTTCGGCTCGGGATAGACGCTTTCCAGATAGCGGCAGATGGCGACCGACTCGGTGATCACCGTCCCATCGTCCAGCTCCAGCGCCGGCACGTGGGCGAGACCCGCCTTGCCGCGATACTCCGGCGACCGGTGCTCTCCGCCCATGATCGAGAGGGTGACGATCTCGACGTCAGCAATCCCCTTCTCGGCCATGAACCAGCGCACGCGACGCGGATTGGGCGCTCGCAGGCAATCGTAGAGTTTCATGGTGTCCTCCCCTTTTGCCCAACAGTAGAAGCCCTTCCCCTCGATGGGGAAGGGTTGGGATGGGGTGATCGCTGAATTTCAGCCGCCACGCGCTCTGCCACGAGATACGGGTTGCCGAATGCTTCCCCGTCTCGGACCCGCATCACGCGATAGCCTTGCGCGGCGAGCCAAGCGTCACGCTCGGCATCGTGCAACTGGGCTTCGGGATCATCGTGCCATCCGCTATCGACTTCGATGACGAGCCGCGAAGCGTGATGGACGAAGTCTACGACATCGCGCCCGATCGGCGCTTGCAGGCGGATATGGAGATCGAGGGCGCGGAGAGCCCTCCAAAGGGCCCTTTCGCTGGCGGTCATCTCATTCCGGAGACGACGGGCCCGCTTGACGAGACCAGGAGCATGCCGAGGCCTCGGTGTTCCTTCGGACACGCTGTCACCCCATCCCCTACCCTTCCCCATCAAAGGGGAAGGGAGGAGGCGAAGCAACTTTTAGTAGATTTTACAGCCCAAACAGGCTTCGCGGCATCAAGCCGACCAGCGAGGCTGTCAGGCAGGTGGCCAGGAAGCCGGCCATCATGGCCTTCCAGACGAGGCCCAGCACTTCCTGCCGGCGCTGGGGCACCAGGACCGAGAAGCCGGCGACGTTCATGCCCACCGAGCCGATATTGGCGAAGCCGCACAGAGCGTAGGTCATGATCATCCGCGTGCGTTCGTCCAGCAGGGCCTCGCCCACCTTGGACAGTTGGATGAAGGCGGTGAACTCGGTCAGGATCAGCTTCACACCCAAGAGGCCGCCGGCCGTGCCCGCTTCCTCCCAAGGAATGCCCATGGACCAGGCCAGCGGCGCGAAGACCACGCCTAGGCCGCGCGCGATGCTCAGCGGCTCGCCGCCCACCGGCGGGAAGGCGCCCAGGATCTTGTCGACCATGGTG
>NCDQ01000435.1:1389-5660 GCA_002280275.1 Caulobacter vibrioides
GGTGGCGCCGACGTTCAGGGCGATCTGCAGGCCGTCGGTGGTGCCCTTCATGACCGCGTCGATCGAGCTGCCATAGGTCTTGTCCTCGGTTGCGAGATCGAGGTCGGCGCTCTTCTCCATCGGGTCGGACGGCACGATGATCCGGGCCAGCAGAACGCCGGCCGGGGCCGAGATGATCGAGGCGGTCAGCACGTGGGCGGCGGCGTTGGGCAGGACGTCGGCCAGGATGGTGGCGTAGGCGACCATGGTCGAGCCGGAGACGCAGGCCATGCCGACCGCGATCAGCATGAAGAGTTCCGAGCGGCTCAGCTTGTCGAGATAGGCGCGGATGAAGATCGGTCCTTCGACCTGTCCCATGAAGATGGTGGCGGCGGTGGCCAGGGCCGGCGGGCCGCGCAGGCCCAGCGTCTTCTGGAACACGAAGCCAAAGCCCTGAGCCAGCCACTTGAGAATCTTCCAGTGCCACAGCAGCGCCGACAGAGCGCAGACCACCAGGATCACGGGCATGACGCGGAACGCGAAGATGAAGCCCGCGCCCGGATTGCTGACTGTATAGGGCTGGTCGCCGCCGGCCAGGAAGCCGAACACGAAGGCCGTGCCGGCCTGGGTCGAGGCGCCAAGGCCCTCGACCGCGCCGTTGACGCCGCGCAGCATCTGCTGGGCTTGCGGCAAGCCGAACAGGACCAGCACCAGCATCACCTGGATGACGACAGCGCCAATGGCCAGGCCCCAGGGGAACCGCTTACGATTCTCGGAAACGAGCCAGCAGAGGCCTAGGGTGAGCGCCAGACCCGCCAGGGCCTGAACGTTCTCGGGACGGAACATCAAGACGAAGACCTTACACTGAGGCGACGCCCCCGCGACGCCGATCAAGGGGCGAGATTGACACCAAGTCAGCCGTCGCACGCAAGCGCCTTGCGTAAGGAATGGTTAACCAGTCCGCAAGACGCCTAAGTCATAAGCTTATTACCGCCAGGGCGCCGTCTCGTTGGCTGGGTGGCCAAGACAGCCCTGCAACACGACCCACGCCGACTATTTCATCCCGGAAATGCGCCTTACCCCGATTTAACTTGGCCGCTCGGCGATCGGCGTTCATTGCTGCAACCGTCGATTGGGGGAGCACGAGTCCGCAAATGTCGTTGGCCTTGGCCACACTTCTATACGAGTGGCGTCGTTACATGGCGGCTGTCGTCGCCCTGGCCTTTTCAGGCCTTCTGGTGCTGGCGCAGGTCGGTATGTTCGTCGGTATCGGCAAGGGCTTCACCGCTCAGATCGACCGCGCGCGCGCCGACATCATGGTGCTGGGCCCAGGCGCCAAGGCGCTGTTCGGCGGCCCCTCGGGCCTGCCGCGCCGGATGATCCCGCTGGTCTACAGCCATCCTGAAGTCACCCAGGTCGCCCCGCTGGACGGCTCGGGCGGCCGCTTCCAGAACATCCTGTCGCCGGAAGAGCAGGCCAAGATCGACGCGCGCACCCAGGCTGCGGCCAAGGGCGGCAAGGCGCCGCCGGCCGGCGGCGGTCGCAAGACCGAGTTCGTCAACGTCACGGTGATCGACGCGATCCCAGGCTATGTCACGGTCCCGACCGACTACACCGACGAAATGATCGAGGCCCTGCGCCGTCCCTACGCCGTGGCCGTCGACGAGACCGCTCTCAAGCGTCTGGGCGTCAAGAAGGGCGACAAGGCCCTCTATAACGGCAAGACCATCTATATCGCCGTGGTCACGCGCGGTTATCCGAACGTGATCCAGGCGACGCTAGTCATGTCGCGCGACACGCTGCGGATGCTGGGCGAGGCCGACACTGGCCAACGCGTCGGCCCGCTCATGGTCGAGATCCGCGACCCGGCCCGCGCCGAGATCGTCGCGGCCCAGCTCAACAAGAAGGCCGACGGCAAGTTCCGCGCTTGGACCCGTCAGGAGCTGGCCGACGCCAATTCCAACGCCATGCTGGAAGACCAGATCATCGGCATCATGTTGGGCTTCTCGGCGTTCCTGGGCCTGCTGATCGGCGTCGCCATCACCTGGCAGACCCTGCGCGGCGCCATCATGGCCAACATCAAGGAGTTCGCCTCCTTGCGCGCCCTGGGCGTGTCGATGGGCGACCTGCGCAACATCGTCATGGAGCTCAGTTTCTGGGTCGGGATCGTCGGCGTCTTCGCCGCAGGCCTGCTGACCTGGGGCGTGTCGCTGCTGGCGACCATGGGCGGGGTGCCGATGTACTTCCCGCCGGTCCTGGTCGCCATCGTCGCCGGCTTCCTCGTCGCCATCGCCATGCTGTCGGGCTTCCTGTCGCTCGGCGTCCTCAAGAACAGCCAACCCGCGGATCTGCTGCGATGACGGGCATCGATTTTGACGCCAAGCACGGCGACGTGACGATGGTCATGGGTCCGTCGGGCTCGGGCAAGTCGACCCTGGTCGCCGCCCTGTCGGGCCTCCTGAAGCCCGACGAGGGCAAGGTGTCGGCGCTGGAGGCCAAGGACCTGTGGGCCCTGCCCACCGGTAAGATCGACAAGTTCCGCCTGGACCACTGCGGCTTCATCTTCCAGGGCTTCAACCTGTTCCCGGCCCTGACCGCCAAGCAGCAGGTGATGACGGCGCTGAAGTACCAGGGCGCCAGCCCCAGCGAGCAGGCCCGTCGCGCACAGGCGGCTCTGGAGTCGGTGGGCCTTGGCCCGCGCGTCAACCAGCGCCCGTCCGAGCTGTCGGGCGGTGAAAAGCAGCGCGTGGCCATCGCCCGGGCCCTGGCCAAGAACCCGAACCTGATCTTCGCCGACGAACCGACCTCGGCGCTGGACGGCGAGAACGGCCAGATCGTCATCCGCCTGCTGCGCGAGGCGGCTTCCATCCGCGGCGCGGCGGTGATCTGCGTGACCCACGACCCGCGGCTCGAGGCCTATGCCGACCGCGTCATCCACATCGAAGACGGCCGGATCCTGGACGACGTGCGTAGAACGCCCGACGCCAATCCCGCGCCGCTCAGCCACTGATTTTCTGGGGGAATTTCCACATGCCCGGCTTCCTGCGCCGACCCGCCTTTTACATCGTCCTGGTCGTCGTGCTGCTGCTCGGCGGCGGCTTCTTATACGCCAAGGGCCAACAGGCCGAAAAGAAGAAGAAGCTTGAGGCCGCCGCCGCCCAAGAAGAGCCCTCCCCCTACGCGGCGATCGCCCAGGGCAAGGCCGACGTCGAGGGCGGCGTGATCCAGGTGGCCGCGCGCCGCCCCGGCATCGTCCGCGAAGTCTTCGTCCAGGAAGGCGACATCGTGACCAAGGGCCAGCCCCTGGCCAAGCAGGAGGACGATGACGTTCGCCTCGCGGCGCAGACGGCGTCGGCGAACCTGGCCTCGGCCAAGGCCCAGCTGTCGCTTTATCAGGTGCAACTGCGTACGGCGCAGCGCGAGTTCAACCGCCTTCAAGGCCTGGCTGGCGCGAACTATGTCGCGGCCCAGAAGCTGGATAGCGCCCGCGACCAGATCGCCCAGGCGCAGGCCAATATCGGCACGCAGCAGGCGCAGATCAAAGTCGCCTCCGCCCAACTGGCTCAGGCCAACTACAACCAGGAACTGACGGTGATCCGCGCCCCGGCCGACGGCCGCATCGCCCGCCGCCAGGCCAATCCGGGTTCGGGCGCCTCGACCCTGAACGTCACCGCCATGTTCGACCTCGAGCCCAACACCCAGCGCATCGCCCGCGCCGAGATCGTCGAGGCCGACATCCCGAACGTGACGATCGGCCAAGAAGTCGAGATCCAGCCCGAAGGCGATCCGGACAAGACCTATGTCGGCAAGGTCCTGCGCCGCGCCGCCGTCTTCGGCGCCCGCAAGCTGGCCTCGGACGATCCCAGCCAGCGCAGCGACGAGCGCGTCGTCGAAGTGGTGGTCAGCGCCGACGGCGCCCCGCTGCTGGTCGGCCAACGCGTGCTGGTCAAGTTCATGAAGCCCGGCCAGAAGGCCGGTGTGAAGCGGGATAAGCCGAAGTCGCCCGTCGCCGGCGGGATGACGAAGAAGGGCTAGGGCTCGCGCTCAGCCCTCACCGCCTTGAAACGCCGCGCGGCCCCCGCGCGGCGTTTTTTGTTTGCGGTAAGGGACTTGATCTAGATCCTGGCTTTCGCGGGAGGGGCGGGTTTCCGGAGGAGTACTCGAGGCAGCTTTCGACCCGGAGCGGACGTCGTGAAATACCCCTCTCTCTTAGAGAGAGGGAGGGGCCCAAGCGAAGCTTGGGAGGGTGAGTGGTTACACCCTTGGCCGGCGTGCCGGCACAGAGTCCCCAG
>NCDQ01000436.1 GCA_002280275.1 Caulobacter vibrioides
AGAATCTACGCTTGCCATTGGTCAGACGATTGAACTTGGCGGAAAACGAGAAGCACGGGTCAGGGCGGGCGAAGCTGAAGTCTCGGCAGCGCAATTGTCTGCGCGTGTCGCGCGCGCCGAGCTGACCGTCACAGTCAAATCGCGCTTTGCTGCTGCTCTCGCGAGCGAAGCTCAGGTAACCCTCGCGCGCGGCGCCCTCGGGCGTGCCAACGATCTCGCGAGATCTGCGCAAGCCCTTGTCGATGCGGGTCGCGAACCTCCCTTGCGCGCTCTCCGCGCCAGAACGGCTGTCGCCGAGGCGCAAGCTGAACTTGATAGGTTGATTGCGGCGGACAACGCCGCGCGGGCCGCCCTTGCCGCCCTGCTTGGCGATGTTGTCGCACCTCAGCGCGTTGTGGGATCTCTTTCAGAACTTTCAAAGCCTGCGGGTGTGCCCGATCCAATGCAGAGCCTCGATGTGCGGCTGGCTGAGGCGCAGGCAGCTGCCGCCCGCGCGATCGTGGCTCGTGAACGTGCCGCTGGCTCGACAGACGTAACCGCTGAAGTCGGCGTACGGCGCTTCGAAGAGGATCGTGAAAACGCCATCGTTTTCGGCCTTTCCATGCCGATCCCGATCTTCAATCAAAACCAGGGCAACGTAGCGGCGGCAAATGCTGATGTCCGGGCTGCGGACTCCAGGCGTGTTCAGGCGATCGCGGAGGCAGTACAGCGCATACGCGGTGCGGAAGACGCATTTGCTGCTGCAGACAGGCGCGTTCAGACCCTGGAAGTCATCGCCGGACCGACCGCGCAAGAGGCGCTTGATCTTGCGCGGGCCGGCTTCGAGGCCGGCGCTCAACGCGACCGCGCGGTCGCCGCTGCCGAACTTGAACGCGCTCTGGCCCGCTGAGAGATCACCATGGATATCCGAAATCGAAATGTACTTCTCGGCGGCGCCGCGGCTGCCGTTCTCGTGACGGTCGCAGGCGGCGTCCTCTTGGGACGCACCGTTTTTGCGCCTGCCGAAAACCATAGCGGCGAGGGCGCTGAGGCGCACGGTGCCGAACTGGCCGGCGCGGCCGCGAGTGATGAACATGCCGGAGAAACCGGAGAGCATGCAGAGGAGGGCGGGGAGCATGCGGACGAAGGCGGTGAAGCGGGGGAAGTCGGCGAAGTCGTCATGACCGAGGACATGCTCAAGCAATCCGGCGTTGTGCTGGAAACGTTGAGCGCCTCGCTTCTCGCGCAGGAAATTGTATCGCAGGCAACCGTGGTTTCATCACCGGACGGCGAGGCGGTTCTAACGGCTCGCGCCGCCGGTTCCATCTCGGCGATCCGCAAACGCCTGGGAGACCCTGTCACGCGGGGCGAGACCATCGCGGTTGTCAACAGCCCCGAAGCCGCCGGTCTGGCCGCGTCCTTGTCAGGCGCCAAGGCCCGATTCGACCAGGCGAAATCCGCATTCGACCGCGAGAAGCGGTTGTTTGATCAGGGTGTGACCGCCCGGCAAGACCTTGAGGCGGCGCAAGCTGAACTGACTTCGGCCGAGGCGGAGTACCGCCGCAGCGAGGCAGCCGCCCGTGCCGCGCGTGTCTCCGACGACGGAACTTCGGTTTACATATCGAGCCCGATCGCCGGACGGATTACTGAGGTAACTTCCGGAGCCAAGCTTGGCGCCTATGTGACGCCCGACACCATCCTGTTCCGCATCGCCGATCCTTCGAAGATCCAGATCGAAGGCGCCGTTCCCCTGGCGGACGCGGGGCGCATAGCTCCCGGCGACAAGGCCATTGTCGAGACACCGGCGGGCGGCTCCATCACGGCAACCGTGCGCTCGGTCACGCCGTCCGGCAGCGCCGAGAGCCGCAGCGCTTCGGTCGTGCTTGCGGTCACCACAGGGGCGGAGAACCTGCAGCCGGGGCGTTTCGCCAAGGTCATCATTCGCGCCAAGGGCGGTGCTGGCGGCGCCGGAGTTTTTGTACTGCCGGACGAGGCTGTGCAGAACATTGAGGGCCAGGATGTCGTGTTCGTCCGCAGCGACGAGGGGTTCGACGCCATGAAGGTGCGAACCGGCACAAGAAGCGGTGGGCGTACCGAGATCCTCTCAGGCGTGACAGCCGGACAGGTCGTGGCGACGCGCAATGCCTTCCTGCTCAAGGCTGAACTTGGAAAAGGCGCGGCCGAACACGGCCACTGACGCCCGCTTCCCCCTTCACATTCCGGACACGATCCCAGATGTTTAACCGCCTTCTCGAAGTCTCAGTCAAAGCCCGATGGGCAATCCTTGCGCTAACCGCGCTGGTTGCTGCCTGGGGCGTGTGGAACCTGATGCGTCTGCCGATCGACGCAGTGCCCGATATCACCAACAGGCAGGTCCAAATCAATTCGAGCGCTCCTCAATTTGGGCCGCTTGATGTCGAGCGGCTCGTAACCTTCCCGATCGAAACGGCGATGTCCGGCATTTCAGGCATGCAGAGCACGCGTTCCATTTCGCGTAACGGCTTCAGCCAGGTCACCGTCGTTTTCGACGAGTCTGTCGACATCTACTTCGCGCGCCAGCAGGTCCAGGAGCGTCTTGCCCAGGCCGCCGAAAGTCTGCCCGAGGGCGTAGCGCCAATGCCAGGCCCAATCTCGACCGGCCTTGGCGAAGTGCTGATGTGGGAGATTCGCTTCGCCGATCCCAAGACTGAAGGCGGTCTGGCCAAGCCGGGCGAGCCTGGATGGCAGCCGGATGGCGCTTTTCTCACGCCGGAAGGGGAGAGCCTGACAGACCCTATTGAGCAGGCTGCCTACCTCCGTACCATCCAGGATTGGATCATCCGTCCGCAGATGCGCTCGGTAGCCGGCGTTGCGGGCATCGACACAATCGGCGGCTACGAGAAGCAGTATGTGATCGAACCCAATCTTGCAGCGCTGTCGGCGTATGGCGTCTCCTTCACTGAACTGGCCGAAGCGCTTGAGCGCGCCAACCTCGCGGTGGGCGCCAACTTCTTCGATCGGGGAGGCGAGGCCTTTCTTGTG
>NCDQ01000437.1 GCA_002280275.1 Caulobacter vibrioides
AATTGATTTCGCTCGCTTCAGCCCCGCCAATTCCGAGCGTTCGCGCCCGCCGATCCCCGTAAAATCCTCCCCTCAGCGGGGGAGGTGTCCGCGCAGCGGACGGAGGGGGAAGTTCTGCCGGCCCCGCCTCTTCCCCCTCCGTCGTCCCTTCGAGCCGACACCTCCCCCGCTGGGGGGAGGATTTCTGAGCCGATCGCCCCACGGCTTGGCCGGGTAGATCAAGAGACCCGGTTCCCTCTCCCGCTGGGAGAGGGAGTCTCGATGGGGCCCTTACGCCACCAGCGCCGCCTCCTCCCACGCCAGGAACTCCGGCGTCTCCAGCAATCGCTCCGAATAGGCCTGGGCCGCGCCGGCGTCGCCGTAGTCGGCCAGCTTGACGCCATAGGTTCTGAACCGCGTCGCCACCGGCGTGTAGAAGGCGTCGGCGATCGACCACGCGCCCAGCAGGAACGGCCCGTGTGAGCGGGCCAGCAACGCGGTCCAAAGCGCTACAATGCGGCGGACGTTCTTCTCGGCGGCCTCGGAAAGCTCAAACGCTCGCGGCGCTTCATCCAAGGCCATCGGGCATTCGCTTCGCAGCGCCTGAAAGCCTGAGTGCATCTCCGCGCACGCCGAACGCCCCAGAGCGCGCAGGGCCGGATCATCCGGCCACAGCTTCGCCTCGGGGTACTTCTCGGCCAGGTACTCGCAGATCGCCAGCGAGTCCCAGATGACCAGATCGCCGTCCCGTAGCGCCGGCGCTAACCGGCTGGGCGAAACGCGGCCGATCTCGTCGCCGGTGGCGTCGCCGCGACGAAGCGCGATCTCGATCTCGGCGAAGTCGACGCCCGCCCGCTTGAGCACGAGCCACGGGCGCAGCGACCAGGTGGACCACCGCTTGGTGCCGATCACGAGTTCCATGCCGCACGCTCCTGAAGCCGTTTCGAAAATGCCGGATGGCGTTTTGGCTTAGCCTGCGTCTAAGTTGCCCTCAACGATTAGAACAAGTGTTCGAGGGAGAGAGTCCATGGCGCAAGCCGCCACGCCGTCGCCCGTCATCGCCCCGGTGTCGACGGCCTATCGCCGCTACGCCCTTTGGGTGCTGCTGATCATCTACACCCTGAACTTCCTGGATCGGCAGGTGGTCAACATCCTGGCCGAGCCGATCAAGCGCGATCTGGGTCTGGCCGACTGGCAGCTGGGCATGATGACGGGCCTGGCCTTTGCGATCTTCTACACGGTGCTGGGCATTCCGATCGCGCGCATCGCCGAGACCAAGAACCGACCGCACATCATCGGAATCTCGGTCGCCGCCTGGAGTGCCTTCACGGTGCTGTGCGGCTTCACCCAGAACTTCTGGCAGCTGATCCTGGCCCGCATCGGCGTCGGCGTCGGCGAGGCCGGCTGCACCCCGCCCGCGCACTCGCTGATCACCGACTATGTGCCCAAGGAGAAGCGGGCCAGCGCCATCGCCTTCTATTCGATCGGCACGCCGCTGGGCACGCTGGCCGGCATGGCGATGGGCGGCCTGGTGGCCGACGCCTATGGCTGGCGTGTGGCCTTCATGGTCGCCGGCGCACCGGGCCTGGTGTTCGCGCTGGTCGCGGCCTTCACACTGGTCGAGCCGCGCAAGAAGCTGGCCGCCGAAATGGCCGCCCGCGCCAGCTCGCAGATCAGTTTCGCCGCAGCGCTGGCGGTGCTGGCCACCAAGAAGACCTTCTGGCTGGTGGCGCTGGCCGCGGGCCTGGCGCTCGGCCTGATCGGCGGGACGGCCGGCGTGATCGGCGCCTGGCTGGGCGGCGTCTTCGCCGACCGCCTGGGGGCCAAGGACCTGCGGGCCTATGTCACCGTGCCGGCCATCGCTTCGGTGATCACGATCCCGATCTTTGTCGTCGCCATGAGCCTCGACGCGCCGATGGCGGCGATCAGCCTGCTGGCTATCAACGCTCTTCTGGGCACCCTGTGGTACGGCCCCGTCTATGCGACGGCGCAGAGCATCGTCGATCCCGCGTTGCGCGCCACGGCGTCGGCGGTCCTCCTGCTGATCATCAACCTGATCGGCCTGGGCCTGGGCCCATTGGTCGTCGGTCTGCTCAGCGACATCCTGGCCGGCCCGGTCGGGCTGGGCGAGGCGCAAGGCGTGCGCTGGGCCCTGATCCTCTCGGCGACCCTGGGCCTGGTGGCGTTCGCGCTGTTCTGGGCCGCCCGCAAGACCATCCGTGACGAGATGGTGAGCTGATCGACAATCCTCCCCCCCCCAGCGGGGGAGGTCTCGGCTCAAAGTGGCGACGGAGGGGGAAGAGACCGGCTCAGCAAGCCCTTCCCCCTCCGGTCGCTTCGCGACCACCTCCCCCGCCTGGGGGAGGATTTCACCGCCCGAAAATCGCCTCTGGCGCTTTGGCTTCCGCTCGGTCACAGTCCCTCAAACAATTAGAACAAATGTTTGAAGGGAGAGAGTCAGTATGGCCGACGCGCGTGCGTCCGGCGGCGATCGGCCGCTTTACTCGAACGGCTACAAGGCCGCGGTGCTGGGGCTGCTGCTAGCCACCTACACCTTCAACTTCATCGACCGGACGATCATCGCCACCATCGGTCAGGCCATCAAGGTCGACCTGAAGCTCACCGATACGCAACTGGGCCTGCTGGGCGGGCTCTATTTCGCCCTGCTCTACACCATCCTCGGCATTCCGATCGCCCGCCTGGCCGAGCGCTTCAATCGCGTGACGATCATCTCGGCCTCGCTGGTGATCTGGTCGGGCTTCACCGCCCTGTGCGGCGCGGCCGTCAACTTCACCCAACTGGCCCTGTTCCGCTTCGGCGTCGGGGTCGGCGAGGCCGGCTGCTCGCCGCCCAGCCACTCGCTGATCAGCGACTATTACGAGCCCAAGAAGCGGGCCACGGCGCTGTCGATCTATTCGTTCGGCATTCCGCTGGGCACGATGTTCGGCGCGGTGGCCGGCGGCTGGCTGGCCCAGGAGTTCAGCTGGCGCGTGGCCTTCGTCATTGTCGGCCTGCCGGGCATCCTGCTGGCGGTGATCGTCAAGCTGGTGGTCAAGGAGCCGCCGCGCGGCCATTCCGAGATCGTCGAACGCCCGCTCGAAGCTGAGGATGTCGTGGTCGAGCCCGCCAAGCCGGCGTTCTCGCTGGCCAACGAGTTCAAGGAGCTGTGGGACCCCGGCCATCGGCCTGATCCTCTGCACGCCGATCTATATCGCCGCCTATCTGCAGACCGACTGGCAGACCACCGCCCTGATCCTGCTGGTTCCCGGCATCTTCCACTATGTCTACCTCGCCCCGACCTTCGGCGTGGTGCAGAACTCGGTCGAGCCGCGCCGTCGCGCGACGGCCACGGCGATCCTGTTCTTCTTCCTGAACCTGATCGCCCTGGGCGGCGGGCCGGTCTTCACCGGCTGGCTGATCGACCACCTGGCCCAGTTCCACTTCAACCACCCCGGCGGCGGCGTGATCGCCAGCCTGTTCGGATCGTTCGGCGCCGAGGCGGGTCAGACCTTCGCCAGCCTGTGCCCCGGCGGCGTCGCGCCCAAGGGCGCTTCGGCCGAACTGGTCGCCCAGTGCAAGACCACCCTGTCGGTGGCCAGCCAGCAGGGCATCATCATCTCGCTGTGCTTCTACGCCTGGGCCGGCCTGCACTACGCCCTGGCCGCCATCGGCATGGTCAAGCACTTCGAGACGCGCAACGCGGCGTAAGGGTCGAAGATCCTCCCCCTCGCGGGGGAGGTGTCGGCTTGAAGAGACGACGGAGGGGGAAGAGGCAAGGTCAGCCGAACTCCCCCCACCGTCCGCTGCGCGGACACCTCCCCCGCGAGGGGGAGGATTGGCCTAAGTAATAAGCCTCTTCCCTTGACTCCCGGGGCGGTCGGGCCGAAACGCCCGCCCATGATCAGCCGCTACGCCCGCCCCGAAGCCGCCGCCATCTGGTCCAGCCAGACCAAGTACAAGATCTGGTTCGAGATCGAGGCCCACGCCGCCGACGAGACGATCTGGGAGAAGGGCCGCGACGCGGTCTGGGACAGCGACCGCATCGACGAGATCGAACGCGTCACCAAGCATGACGTCATCGCCTTCCTGACCCACGTCTCCGAGATCGTCGGTCCCGAGGCCCGCTTCCTGCACCAGGGCATGACCAGCAGCGACGTGCTCGACACCTGCTTCGCCGTGCAGCTGTCGCGCGCCACCGACCTTCTGCTGGAAGACGTCGACCTGGTCCTGGCCGCGCTGAAGCGTCGGGCCATGGAGCACAAGATGACCGTCTGCGTCGGCCGCAGCCACGGCATCCACGCCGAGCCGATCACCTTCGGCCTGAAGCTGGCCGGTTACTACGCCGAGTTCCAACGCGCGAAGGAACGTCTGGCCATGGCTAAGTTCGAGATCGCCACCTGCGCGATCTCGGGCGCGGTGGGCACCTTCGCCAATGTCGATCCGCGCGTCGAACAGCACGTGGCCGACAAGATGGGCCTGGCCGTCGAGCCGGTCTCGACCCAGGTGATCCCGCGCGACCGCCACGCGGCCTATTTCGCGGCCCTGGGCGTCGTGGCCTCGTCGGTCGAGCGCCTGGCCACCGAAATCCGCCACCTGCAGCGCACCGAGGTCCTGGAAGCCGAGGAGCCCTTCGATCCGGGTCAGAAGGGCTCGTCGGCCATGCCGCACAAGCGCAACCCGATCCTAACCGAGAACCTGACGGGCCTCGCCCGCCTCGTCCGCTCGGCGGTCGTCCCGGCCATGGAGAACGTCGCCCTCTGGCACGAGCGCGACATCAGCCACTCGTCGGTCGAGCGCGGCATCGGCCCGGACGCCACGATCCACCTCGACTTCGCCCTGCGCCGCCTGGCGGGCGTCATCGAGCGCTTCAACATCTATCCCGACAACATGGCCAAGAACCTGGACAAGCTGGGCGGCCTTGTCTTCTCCCAGCGCGTCATGCTGGCCCTGACCCACAAGGACGTTTCCCGCGAAGACGCCTACGCAGCGGTCCAGGGCAACGCGATGAAGGTCTGGCGCGGCGAAGGCCGCTTCCTCGACTTCCTGAAGGCCGATCCGGTCGTGTCCAAGGCCCTGACCGAGACCGAACTCGAAGAGCTGTTCGACCTTGGCTATCACACCAAGAACGTCGACGTGATCTTCCAGCGCGTCTTCGGCGAACAGGGCTGAGCATGAGCCATCCGCCGGTCCTGCGCCTCAATCCCGCGCTGGATCCGGCGGCGTTCGCGGACGCCTACGCCCGTGAGGGCGTGGTGCGCATCCCCGAAGTGTTCGAGCCCGAGGTCGTCGATCGTCTGGCGGGCATCCTCGAACAGACCATCGACTGGGACATCATCTGTTCGAATGAGCGCGGCGGAGCCGAGGTCATCAGCCGCGCGCGGCGCAGCGAACTAGGCGACCAGGCCGTGGCCGACCGCCTGCACGCGGCCACCCTGCGGGCCCGCAGCGGCTTTGCGTATGTCTATCTCGGCTATCCGATGATCGACGCGCTGGTCGGGGGCCGCGACCCGGGCCATCCGATCCACGCCCTGACCGCGTTCCTGAACAGCCCTGCGTTCATCGCCTTTGGCGCGGCCGTCACCGGCGAGCGCGGGATCACCAAGATCGACGGCCAGGCGACCTGCTATCGGCCCGGCGATTTTCTCACCCAGCACGACGACACCGGGGTCGGCGAGCGCCTGGCCGCCTACACTCTGGGCCTGACGCGCCAATGGCGGCCGGACTGGGGCGGTCAGCTATTGTTCCACGACGACCAGGGCGACGTCTCCAGAGGCTTCGCGCCAGCGTTCAACGTCCTGACCCTGTTCAAGGTGCCCCAGCAGCACTCGGTGGCCCCGGTCGCGCCCTATGCCGGCGCCCTGCGCCTGACGGTCACTGGCTGGCTGCGCAACGACCCGCCGAATGGACGCGGCTAAGCGCGGCTTCCCGCCGGTCGTCGACGCACACACCCGCGTGCTGATCCTGGGCAGCCTGCCCGGCGACGCCTCCCTGGCGGCGGGCCAGTACTACGGCCATCCCCGCAACGCCTTCTGGCGGTTGATGGAGGCGGTGATCGACGCACCGCTCGTCGCGCGCTCCTACGCCGAGCGTCTGGACGCGCTGCTCGCCCATGGCGTCGGCCTGTGGGACGTGATCGCAGAGGCGCGCCGCCTCGGCAGCCTGGACGCTGCCATCCGCGACCCCGCCGCCAACGCTGGGCGGCGCTCTCATCGGCGCACGGGTCACCACCCTGGCCCTGCCCTCCTCCAGCCCCGCCTATGCGGCGCGGACGTTCTTGGAGAAGGCGGCCGCCTGGGCAGCGCTGCGGGACGCGTTGCGCCCACCTGGAATGCGACCTCAGCCATAGAAAAAGGGCCGCCCCGGCAGGAGCGGCCCCTTCACGATCTAGCGCGAACGCTCTGAGCGACTACTCAGACTTGATCTGCTCGCGGGCCTGAGCCAGCAGCTCGGCCATCTTCATGCGGACTTCGCCCTCGGTGGTCGAGACGCCGGCGCCCTTCAGGTCTTCAAAGACCTTGCGCAGCACATCCTCGTCGCCGGGCTGTTCGAAGTCGGACTTCACGACGGCGCGCGCGTACTCTTCCACGGTCGCCAGGCCCATCAGGCCGGCGGCCCACTCACCCAGCAGGCGGTTACGGCGCGCGGTCGCCTTGAATTCCAGTTCCTGGTCGTGCGCGAACTTGCGTTCGAAACCCTGTTCGCGTTCGTCAAAGGTGGTCATGGAAGCCTCAAAGTCGCCAGCCTGTCGGGCCAGATCGGTCGATCCGGCCCAACAGGCTCTAATTCCAAATCATTTTGAGCATGATGGTCGCCAAAACCGGCGTCCACTTTCGGGGATCATGCTCCTACGCCGGCTGCATATATCGTGGCGCTCGCCGCTGCAATCGGCGGATAAGCCGCAGGCGACGTTTCGTAGCTGAACATTGACCAAACGCTGGCCGCTGGTTTGCGATCCCGCGCTCATTCGAGTAGGTTTAGCGAGAATTTTAAAGTGAGCGGCCTTGAGTCGAACGCCGCGCGCAGCTATCCGCCGCGCGCGCTTTTCGTTTTCCGGGAAGATCCTGGGCTGGGGTGGCGCGCGATTCCGGAAAGGGCCTCGACGAGAGCCATGACGACCCGTCGCAAGAAGATCTACGAAGGCAAGGCCAAGATCCTTTACGAGGGGCCCGAGCCCGGCACGCTGATCCAGTACTTCAAGGACGACGCGACGGCGTTCAACGCTCAGAAAAAGGCCATCCTCGAGGGCAAGGGCGTCATCAACAACCGGATCAGCGAGTACATCATGACTCGCCTGAACGGGATCGGCGTCCAGAACCACTTCATCCGCCGGCTGAACCTGCGCGAGCAGCTGATCAAGGAAGTCGAGATCGTCCCGCTCGAGGTCGTGGTGCGCAACATCGCCGCCGGCTCGATCGCCACGCGCCTGGGCCTGACCGAGGGCCAGCCGCTGCCGCGCTCGATCATCGAATTTTACTACAAGGACGACAAGCTCGGCGATCCGATGGTCACCGAGGAGCACATCACCGCGTTCAACTGGGCCGCCACCCAGGAGATCGACGACATGATGGCCATGGCCCTGCGGGTGAACGACTATCTGTCGGGCCTGTTCGCCGGCGTCGGCATCACCCTGGTGGACTTCAAGGTCGAGTTCGGCCGCGTCTACGAAGGCGACTTCAGCCGCGTCATCCTGGCCGACGA
>NCDQ01000438.1 GCA_002280275.1 Caulobacter vibrioides
TGGACGGCGGCGGTGGCCTTGATTGTGGCCGCCGTCATCGCGGTCGCTTTTCTCCTGGCGGATCGTCGTGAGACGCTCCAGGAGCAGGCCTATGGCGTCACGCGGCAGACCGTCGACACCGTGGCGCGGCCTGTCAGCGGCGCGATCGCCGCGCCGGGGCGTTGGACGGGCCTCGGCCTGGACTATGTCCGCAGCTACTTCTTCACCGCACACGAGAACCGTCGCCTAAAGGCCGAGCTGGCCGAGATGCGTCAGTGGCGGGATCGCGCCCTGGCGCTGCAGGATCAGAACGACCGCTTCAAGAGCCTGATGGGGCTTCGGACGGATCCGCCGATCCCGATGGCCGCCGCCCGCGTGGTCAGCGACAGCCGCGGCCCGTTCGCCAACACCCGTCTCGCCGACGCCGGCGCCGAGCGCGGGATCCTGGTGGGCAATCCGGTCCTGAACGAGCGCGGCCTGGTGGGGCGCGTCGTCGGGGTGTCGCGCGGTGTCAGCCGTGTCTTGCTGCTGACCGATATCGCCTCGCGCACGCCGGTGATGATCGACCGTACCAATGCGCGCGCCATCCTGACCGGCGATGGCGGTCCCAATCCCAAGCTTGAATACCTGCGCGGGGTCGACCCGATCCAGCAAGGCGACCGGGTCGTGACCTCGGGCGATGGGGGTGTGGTGCCGCGGGGGCTGCCCGTCGGCGCGGCGGTGAAGGGTCTGGATGGCCGCTGGCGTGTCGTGCTGTTCGCCGATCAGGCCTCGATCGACTACGTCCGTATCCTGCTGTTCAAGGACTTCGCCCAGCTGGCGGACGAAAAGCAGCTGCAGGCCCGGTCGCTGCCGCCGGTGACAACTGAAGACCCCCAAACCTCGATCCTGTCGGCTCCCAAGCCCGTCGCGCCGATCCCGTCGCCCTCGGCTCAAGCGCCGAAGCCGCCGGCTCCGGCTGCGCGCGCGCCGGCCGCCGCCACGCCACCTCAGACGGGAGCGCCCCGATGAGCATGAGCGGCGCTAGGCCTCTCAACCCGGCGCGATGGCTCGGCGTGCCCATGTTGATGTGCATCGGCGCCACCATGGCGTTCGCCGCGCCGATCCGGATCTGGGGTCTGCAATTGCCGGAACCCGTGTTCGCCATGGTGCCGGCGTTCGCCTGGGCGATGATCCGTCCGTCGATCCTGGCGCCGTTCGCCCTGCTGGTGCTGGGGCTGTTCCTGGACATCTTCTGGGGTGGGCCGACCGGCCTTTGGGGCCTGGCCTTGCTCGTCGCCTACGCGATGGTGCTGATCCTGCGCAACGCGATGACCGGCCAGAGCCGGCCTATGATGTGGGCTTGGTTTGCGGGCGTGACGGCAATGGCCATGATCGCCGGCTGCCTGTTCACCATGCTCGACAGTCTGGCCATGCCCAGCCTGTTGGCGGTGTTCTGGCAGTTCCTGGTGACGGCGCTGCTGTTCCCGTTCGCCCACCGCCTGGTCGATCGCTTCGAGGACGCCGACGTGCGGTTCCGGTGAGGCGATGAGCGAACCGTCCATCTTCTTCTTCGAGGTCAACGAGCGTCAGGGCGTGTTCCACCGGCGCGCGTTCCTGCTGGGCGGTCTCACCGGGCTTGGTCTGCTGACGCTTGGCGGACGTCTGGCGCAGTTGCAGCTGGTCGAAGCCCAGCGCTACCAGAAGCTCTCCGCCGGCAACCAGTTCAACTACCGCCTGGTGCCGCCGCCGCGGGGCCTGATCATGGACCGCAACGGAGTTTCGCTGGCGTCGAACCGGCCAAACTTCCGCCTGATGATCAACAAGGACAAGGGCCTGGACGCCGAGGCCGTCCTCGACGACCTGTCCAAGCTGGTGCCGATCGACGGAACGCGCCGGGCGCGGATCCTTCGGGAGCTGGAGCGTGCGCCGCGCAAGGCCCCGGTGGTGGTGATGGAGGACCTCTCCTGGGAGGAGTTCAGCCGCGTCAACATCCGGGCCCCGGAACTGCCCAACGTCACGGCCGACATGGGCGAGGTCAGGGTCTATCCGTTCGGCGGCGCCTTCGCGCACGTGATCGGTTATGTCGCCAAGGTCTCGGATCGTGACCTGAAGGCGGCTGAGGGCGACGCCACGCAGGATCAGGACCTGCTGCACCATCCGGGCTTCCGGATCGGCAAGCAGGGCGTCGAGAAGGCGTTCGACAAGGATCTGCGGGGGCGCGCCGGCGCCACCAAGGCCGAAGTCGACTCGGTGGGCCGCGTCGTGCGCCTGGATCCTGCAGGCGACATCCCGCCCGCAGCCGGCAAGGCCATCCACCTGACGCTGGACGCCGACATCCAGAACCGCGCCCGCCGCCGGTATCGACCCCGACATTCGGATCAACTGCCCTGGCAGCTGGTACTATGGCGGCCGTGTGTGGCGCTGTTGGGAGAAGGGCGGCCACGGCCCCCAGAACATGCACGACGCGATCAAGAACTCGTGCGACATCTACTTCTACCAGACGTCCCTGAAGATTGGTCCCGATGCGATCGCCCGCGCCGCGCGCGCGGTGGGCTTTGGCCAGACCTTCGACATCGGAATTCCCGGTCAGAAGAAGGGCATCGTTCCCGACCGCGAGTGGAAGAAGCGCGCCTTCAAGCGCAATCCCGCCAACCAGATCTGGTTCCCGGGCGAAACGCCCAGCTACGCGATCGGGCAGGGCGCCTTGCCGGATCTGCCGTTCTCGCCCGAGCATCTGGCCTATGTGCGCGGGGGCATGGCCGCCGTGGCCAACGACGTGCGCGGCACCGCCTATCGCAACAGCCAGTTGGGTCTGGGCGACGTGCAGATGGCCGGCAAGACCGGCACGGCGCAGGTTCGCAGCTATGACAAGGGCGTCTCGCGCGACAGCAAGGACGTGCGCTGGCGGCTGAAGGACCACAACCTGTTCGTCGCCTTCGCGCCCTATGACGACCCTCGCTACGCAGTCTCGGTCATCATCGAGCACGGTGGTCTGGGCGGCGCCACGGCGGGTGCGCCGCGCGCCCGCGAGGTGATGCGCGTGGCGCTGCTGAAGGATCCTGAGATCCGCGCCCGCATCGAGCGCCCCGCGCCGTTGCCAGAGGCGCTTCCCGAGGCTGATATCGAAGGCGCTGCCCCGGACGATCCGGTCGAAGCGCCGCCGCCCGTCCCGGGCGCGCCCCCCACGACTCCCGAGGGAGGCCAGATATGACCCTGAGCGGCGGCCTTTCTCGGCCCGGCGAGCGCGACCGGCCGACCATCAAGTTCATGGAGATCGACTGGACCTTCTGTCTGGTCCTGTGCCTGATCGCCGGCGCCGGGGCCCTGATGCTGTTCTCGATCGCAGGCGCGTCCTGGGAGCCCTGGGCGGCCAAGCACCTGATCCGCTTCGGGCTCTATTTCATCATGATGGTCGTGCTGGCCATGTGTGATCTGCGCTGGTGGTTCATGGCCGCCTATCCAATCTACGGGGTGGGCCTGCTGCTGCTGATCGCCGTGGAAGTGGCCGGCGACGTCTCGCTCGGGGCGCAACGGTGGCTGTCGATCGGCGGCTTCCGTTTCCAGCCCTCCGAGATCATGAAGATCGGCCTCGTCCTGGCCCTGGCGCGCTACTATCACGGCCTGTCGGCCGACAGCGCCCGCCTGTCGTGGCGCCTGCTGATCCCCGCCGCCATGATCGCCCTGCCGGTGCTGCTGGTCGCGCACCAGCCCGATCTTGGCACCGCCTCTCTGATCGCCGCGACCGGGCTTTCGATCGTCGTGCTGGCGGGTCTGTCCTGGCGGATCATCATCGCCGGGATCACCGCCGTGCTGATCGCGATCCCGCCCTTCGTGATGTTTGTGCTCCACGAGTATCAGCGCAATCGGGTCATGACCTTCCTGAACCCCGAGGCCGACCCGTCGGGCAAGGGCTACCAGATCGTGCAGTCCAAGATCGCGCTGGGTTCGGGCGGCCTGCTGGGCAAGGGCTTTGGCTTAGGCTCGCAGAGCCAGCTGAACTTCCTGCCCGAGAAGCAGACCGACTTCATCTTCGCGACCCTGGCCGAAGAGTTCGGCTTCGTCGGCTGCTTTGCGGTGCTGTTCCTCTATGGCGCGGTGATCTTCATGGCGCTGCGCATCGCCTCGATCAGCCACAGCCACTTTGGCCGTCTGGCCGCCGGCGGCACGATCTCGACCTTCGCGGTCTACGTGCTGATCAACGGCGCGATGGTGATGGGCATGGCGCCGGTCGTGGGCGTGCCCATGCCGATGCTGTCGTACGGCGGCACCGTCATGCTGACGGTGATGATCGGCTTTGGCCTGATCCAGGCCGTCCGCGTGCACCGCTACACCGAAGTGACCAGCGGCAAGGGCTCGCTGGTTTGATGATCGGCGACGGGGCGGCTCGCTAGCCCGCCTCGTCCAGATAGGCCTTCACCCGCGCGAACAGGTCCTCGAACATCGGCGTCGTCAGGCGGCCGGTGTTCGTGTTGAGCCGCGAGCAGTGGTAGCTGTTGAAGATCCGGTAGGGTCCGGCCTGGAACTCCGAGCCGTGGCCCGGAACGCCGGCCGAGGCCTTCAGGCCCAGGGTCTTCAGCACATTTCGGCGCGAGACGTCGCCCAGG
>NCDQ01000439.1 GCA_002280275.1 Caulobacter vibrioides
CTAGAACGGCAGCCGGCGACGCTGGCGGCTGTAGCCGAGATAGCCGACATTGGCGCCCAGACGCAGGCCAACGCCCGCGCGGATCGGCGCCAGGATGATCTCGTCCGCCTTCTGGTAGTTCACGCCCAGGCCGCCAACGAGATAGGCGCTGCCTTCCACGCCGGGGAATCGGCGGAAGATGGCGTCCGGATACTGCAGATCATAGCACAGGGTGAAGACGCGGCTGGCGTTGCCGCCCCAATCCCAACCGATGGTCGGCCCCTGCCAGAAGACCTCCATGGTCGGGCGACCCTTCATGTACAGCAGGCCCCGGCCATAGCGCAGGCCCGCAATGAAGGCGCCCGAGCCCTCCTCGCCGGCGATGTAGGCGGTGGGCTGGCCCTTGTCCTTGAAGATCTTCTCGATCGCCGCGCCCGCACTTTCGGCGGTCACCCCCAGGAAGTCCGAGGTGGCGCGGATCATCTCGTCCGCCGAATAGGTCTGCGCCCGCCCGGTGTCGTAGGTCGGCGTGGCGCCCGTCGAAGCCGGCGCGGCGGTCGGCGCCGGCGGCGCATAGGTTTCCTGCGGCGCGGGCGGCGGAGCGTTGGGATCGGTGATCGGCTGCGCCGGCGGCAGTTGCTCGGAGGTGATGCGCTGGCGGGCCAAGGCCTCCGACGCGACCGCGGACAGGCCCAAGGCGGCGCTCGAGAGGATCAGCTTGCGACGGTCCATGTCAGGCCTCCGGATCGATTTGTTTGCAACACTGTTGCAAGCCATTGCGTCCGGTTTGGGGCTCCAAACTTAACGCGCGGTTAAGCATAACCACCGCTCACGCCCTCACCGCGACCGCAACGCCCCTCGCGAAGCGGCGCAAATGTGATATGCGCACGCGCATGACTTCGACGCCTCTCGACAAGATCCGCAACTTTTCAATCGTTGCGCACATTGACCACGGCAAATCCACGCTCTCGGATCGGCTGATCCAGACCACCGGCGGCCTGACCGCGCGCGAGATGAGCGCCCAGGTCCTGGACAACATGGACATCGAGAAGGAGCGCGGCATCACCATCAAGGCGCAGACCGTGCGCCTGACCTACAAGGCCGCCGACGGCGAGACCTACATCCTCAACCTGATGGACACCCCAGGCCACGTCGACTTCGCCTACGAGGTCAGCCGGTCCCTGGCCGCCTGCGAAGGCTCGATCCTGGTCGTAGACGCCAGCCAGGGCGTCGAAGCCCAGACCCTGGCCAATGTCTACCAGGCCATCGACAACAACCACGAGATCGTCCCGGTCCTGAATAAGGTGGACCTGCCCGCCGCCGACGTCGACCGCGTCAAGGCGCAGATCGAGGACGTCATTGGCCTCGACGCCTCCGACGCCGTCGAATGCTCGGCCAAGACCGGCATCGGCATCCCCGACGTCCTGGAAGCCATCGTCACCCGCCTTCCCGCCCCCAAGGGCGACCCCAACGCCCCGCTGAAGGCCCTGCTGGTCGACGCCTGGTACGACGCCTATCTCGGCGTCGTGGTGCTGGTGCGCATCTTCGACGGCACGCTGAAGGCCGGCCAGCAGGTCCGCATGATGCAGACCGGCGCCACCCACCGCATCGACAAGGTCGGCGTCTTCACGCCCAAGGCCACCGACGTCGAATACCTCGGCCCCGGCGAGGTCGGCTTCTTCACCGCCAGCATCAAGGAAGTGGCTGACGCCGCCGTCGGCGACACCATCACCGACGAGAAGAAGCCCACCGCCGAAGCCCTCAAGGGCTTCAAGGAAGTGGTCCCCGTGGTGTTCTGCGGCCTTTTCCCGGTCGACGCCGCCGACTTCGAGGACCTGCGCGCCGCCGTCGGCAAGCTGCGCCTCAACGACGCCAGCTTCACCTACGAGATGGAAAGCAGCGCCGCCCTCGGCTTTGGCTTCCGCTGCGGGTTCTTAGGGTTGCTCCACCTGGAGATCATCCAGGAGCGCCTGTCCCGCGAGTTCGACCTTGATCTGATCGCGACCGCCCCGTCGGTCGTCTACAAGATCCACATGCGCAACGGCGACGAGATCGAGCTGCACAATCCGGCCGACCTGCCGGACGTCATGCAGATCGAGAACATCGCCGAGCCGTGGATCAAGGCCACGATCTTCACCCCCGACGAGTTCCTGGGCGGCGTGATCAAGCTGTGCCAGGACCGTCGCGGCCAGCAGCGCGAGCTCTCCTACGTCGGCAGCCGCGCCATGGTCGTCTACGACCTGCCGCTGAACGAGGTGGTGTTCGACTTCTACGATCGCCTCAAATCGATCTCGAAGGGCTACGCCAGCTTCGACTACCAGCTGGAGGACT
>NCDQ01000440.1 GCA_002280275.1 Caulobacter vibrioides
CGCGCGGAGAGACAGCGCGGCGGGGCCATCAGTCTCCAGAATCTTGCGCGCCGCGTCGATCAGGGCGCGGCTCAGATCACCATGGTGGTAGGGGCGGGATTCGGCGGTCGCAGTGCTCATCGGCCTCACTCTAGCCATAGCTTTCTAAAATTTCATCTAAACGCTGTAAAGACTATCTTGACGGCGTTTAGATTGGTGCTATCTAAGCATCGTCCAGATTGGCTCGCTGCTGCGAGGCTGATGATCCATTGGAGGTCGGGACAAAGCCATTGAGAGAGACCACGATCATGAACCGCACGCTGAACGCCTTTGAAACCGCCTTCGACCGTCTGGCCGCTGGCTATTTCCTGGTCATCGCCTTGGGCGTCGCCGCCGCCATCGTCGGCGTTGTTCTCTAAGACAGATGACTCGCGATCGGCGGGCTGGTCGCTGCGACCGCTCGCCGCCGCGTTCCCGATCGCAGGCTTGAACCGCACCGTAGGCGGAGCTAACCAAAGCGGGACGCGTTTGCCCCCAGGCGCTCAGTTTTCGACGCGTCGCGGGCCTTTTCCAATGATTCAGAACTCTCTCCGGCCATGAGCGTCGCCTTCACCAAGGAAGGCGACAGCGAAGCCTTCGCCGCTGACCTGCCGGACCGTCCGATCTCCTCCCATCCGAACCTGGTGACGGCCGACGGCCTCGCCGAGATCGAGCGCGAACTGGCCGACGCCCGCGCCGCCTACGCCGCCGCCCAGAGCGCCGGCGGCGCTGCTGACGGCGACCGTACGGCCATGGCCCGCGCCACGCGCGATCTGCGCTATTGGTCCGCGCGCCGGGCGACCGCTCAGCTGATGGAGCGCGACCCCGCCAAATCCGTCGTGCAGTTTGGCGACCGGGTGACGTTCGAGCGTGAGGACGGCCGCGTGCAGACCTTCCGAATCGTCGGCGAGGATCAGGCCGATCCCGCCAAGGGGACGATCTCCTACATCGCGCCGATCGGCCGGGCGCTGCTCGGCAAGGCGGTCGGCGAGGTGTCCGCCGCGCCCGGCGGCGAGATTGAAATCACCGCCATCGCGTAGCCTCGCAAGTTTCGGGTTGTGCGTAGGCGCCGTCACCGCCACCAAGCTTGAATGTTCGAACCGCCTTCCGCCGAAGCGATCCTGGCCGCGCGCAAGGCGCTGGCCGCCGCCGATCCGGCGCTGGCGGCGGTCGAGGCCGTGACGCCGGCCTTTGCCTGGCGTGTCGGCCTGGGCGGTTTTCCCGGGCTCCTGAAGATGATCGTCCAGCAGCAGGTCTCGCTGGCCTCGGCGGCGGCGATCTGGGCGCGGGTCGAGGCGGGGCTGCCGCAGATGACCCCGGCGATCGTCGCCGCCCACGACGAGACCTATCTGCGCACCCTGGGCCTCTCACAACCCAAGGCGCGTTACGCCCGGGCCATCGCCGAAGCCCATCTGTCCGGAGCCTGCGACTTTGATGCTCTGCGGGCGCTACCCGACGAGGAGGCGATCGCCGCTTTGACCGCCATCAAGGGCGTTGGCCGATGGACGGCCGAGGTCTTCCTGATGTTCACGCAAGGACGGTTGGACCTGTTTCCCGGCGGTGACGTGGCGCTGCAGGAGGCCATGCGCTGGGTCGATGGCTCGGATGTGCGCCCGACCGAAAAACAGGCCTACGCCCGCGCCGAGCTTTGGCGACCTTATCGGGGCGTCGCCGCTCATCTGCTCTGGGCCTGCTACGGTGCGGTGAAACGTCGCGAAATCGCGCCTTTCTGAATTCGAGCCACGGATGTCTTGGTTCTGTCGCTGAGTCGGATCATCCTTCCCATGCGTTCGGGAATGAATGGCGATTCCCTGAATAGCGTAGGAAGGAGGCCCGTCTTCAGTCCTGTCGCGTACCCCACCGTCCGAGGCCCTGGTCGCCTCGTGAGGAGGACTTGATGCAGGTCCTCACCCGCCCGCCTTCGGGCATGCCCGCTCTGGTCTTGAACGCCGATTTCAGGCCGCTGAGCTATTATCCGCTGTCCCTCTGGCCGTGGCAGGAGGTGGTCAAGGCGGTGTTCCTCGACCGCGTCGACGTCGTAGCCAGCTACGACCAGGTCATCCACTCTCCCTCGTTCGAGATGAAGCTGCCTAGCGTGGTGGCGTTGAAACAGTACGTGCCGCAAGAGCGCCCGCCGGCGTTCACGCGCTTCAACCTGTTCCTGCGCGACAGCTTCAGTTGCCAGTATTGCGGTTCGCCCGAGGACCTGACGTTCGATCACGTGATCCCGCGCTCGCGCGGCGGGCGCACCACCTGGGAGAACATCGTCACCGCCTGTGCGCCCTGCAATCTCGGATGCAACCCGCGCCGCTGGGTAGGGGTTTCCTCAAGGCTGTCGCCATGGAGACCCCAGATGAGCCAGACCCCCGCCAACGACACCGAAGAGCGCCATTTCACTCACGGAACATCATCGTCGACCGCCGATATGGCGGCGGAGGGCGAGATCCGCCCGGAGGACAAGTCGTTCGATTCGCCGCATGCGCGTGAAGCCCGTCGCCCGCTGGCCGATGACGAGAAGCACGATCAACTTGCCGAGAAGGTCGCCAAGTCAGAGAACCGCCAGGAGGCTTTGCTGGACGAGGGGCTCGAAGAGAGCTTCCCCGGCAGTGATCCCGTGAGCGTGAAGCGGATTACCTGACCGGAAAGTGACGCGCAGCCCGCTGGCCGACAATCGCGGCGCGCCGATTGGCATTTTCCTCGGCAACCAGCCATTGCAGGAAGCCTTTGAAGTCAGCAGTATCGGCAAGAACGATAGCCTTAACTGGTACAGCCTGAAAGACCGATCGGC
>NCDQ01000043.1 GCA_002280275.1 Caulobacter vibrioides
TGGCGTGCTTAAGGCCCATACGAACCTGGCCGGTGACCAGCGCGAAGGGATTGAGCCCGCCCTTCCAGGATCCGATCGGAGCCCCCCCGAGCGTGACGTCCTTAAGACGGCCGTTCCAGACGACTCCGCTCACACCGGCCGCGCCGAACACGCCGCCCCGGGTCAGGCCCGTGGTCAGAAGGCTCATCGGCGCGAACACCACGGTCATGACCAGGGTGGCGACGATCAGAATCAGGATCAGCAGCCGGTTGCTCATGGCGCGGTGCGCGCGAAGGTGATCTCCGCCTCCAGCAGACCGTTATCCAGGCGCGAGGCGGTGAAGTCGGTCACCTTGACGCCGCCCTCGCGCTCCAGGCTCGCGGTCCAAGGCAAGAGGATCTTCGAGTCGATGGCGGCGATCCAGATGGTGAAGCGCCCGTTGGCGTCCTGGCGATGGCGCGCGATCGGCAGCCCAACCTTGCTGGCGGCGGCCTCGACCACCGCCTGCGGCGTCGCGCCGCCCGAGGCGGTCGATCGGTTCGCGCTGGCCGCGAGACCTCGCAGCGCGCCCCATTGGGTCGACGCCTTGTCGACGCGAACCCGCGCAGTGTCCGACGCCGCCATCAGCGGCGTCACCACGCCATACCAGCCGAGCACGCCGACCAGCGCCACGGTCATCACCGCCAGGAGCACCTGTTCGCGTCCCGTCCGCGCCGACCACCACAGACGGGCGGCTTCCAGTCGTCCGTTCATGGCTTTCTCCTCACGATGAGATCGCTGCTGATCCGCCCGCCCTCGCTGGCGGTGCTCTGTTCCGTCAGGTCCAGGCCCAGGCGCTTGGCGCCCAGGCGCAGCTGATCCATGTCCGAATAGTTGGCGTAGCCGATCGTCGAGCGGATCGCGCCCTCCTCGCCATAGACCAGGGTGTCCAGGGTCACGCCGGGCACGGCCTCGACCATGCTGAGATAGCTGGCCGCGAGCTCACCAAATCCTTGACCGCTCTGGCCGGCCGCCAGCCGAGTGACGGCATAGCCCGCCGCGTCCTCGTAGCGGGAGGCTTGCGGCACGAGCGAAACGGCCAGCTTGGCGGCCCGGCGCTCCAGCGCGCTGGCCGTCCACTGATCATGGGCGATCTGAACGACCAACAGCAACAGGGGCGAGAGCACCGCCGCCGCCGCCAGGATCGCCAGACGCTTCACGCCCTTCTGTTCGCCGGACGAACGGACGGCGAACCGTCCCTGCAGCAGGTTGATCGCCGGCGAACGCGCGCCAGCGATCAGTTGGATGTCGAGATCCTTGCCGGCGATGTAGCGATGCTCGCGATCCTCGAACAACAGAGCGGCCAGATCCGGATCGGCGCTGAGCGCCTTGCCGGGTTCGCGCAACGCGAGCCGCCGCCCCAACTGGCCTACCACCAGCACGCCGTCGTCGTCCTCGGGCAACAGGAGATAGTCGGGAATGGCCGCATCGGCCTTGACGCCATGGGCCTGGGCGGTGTCGAGCCAGCCTTGCAGCTTTTCGCGCGCGGTCCACGCCACCAGGGTGCGGCCAGCCTCGTCGGCGCCGCCTACGGCGATGTGCAGGTCGTCGCCCCCGAGGGCCACCTCGTCCTCCAGCCGGAAGGCGGCCGCCGAACGGGCCTGAGCGGCGCTGCCGAGCGGCAAGTCCATCCAGCGCGCCACGACGTCTTGCCCCGGCGCCACCAGGATCACCGGACCGACGCCCTCAAGCGGCTCGCCCGGGGCCAGCGTCCGACGCGTGACCGACAGGCCAAGGTCCTGAAGAAGTTGCGCCGGCTCGTCGGGTTCGGCGGGCAGGATCAGAAGGCTGAGCAAGGTCATTCGTCAGGCGTCCAACGTCGGGCGGCCAAGATCACCTTGTTGGCCGACGGCGTTTCGAAGAGGGCGGTCATGAACACCGGCATGTCGGCAAAGACGACTTGGCTGTCCAGGGCGAAGTACCGTGTGCGAAACTTGATCTGATCGCGGACCACGTCGCCGGGCGGCGTGGCGACCAGGGCCTGCTGTCCCCAGAACGCCTGGGCGTCGGGCCAGCCCTCGGCGGGGCGGCCAGACAGCACGCGGGCTGCGGTCTCGCGGCCGATGCGCCCCTCGGTCAGCGCCGTCAGCAGCAGCGCGCGCTCAGGCGACAGGGTGTTGACATTGATCGGCGACAGGTCGGTCGTCGGCAGGGCGCAGACATAGGGGCGAAGCGCCGCATAGACGCCGGGCGTGAAGCCCCGCACCGCTCGCAGCTCGCTCACCTCGGCCAGAGGCCCGCCTGCGGTTCGGTAAGGCTGAGCCAGCTGGGCGTAGCCCGGATCCTCGGCGTCGGCGCGGCCGACATCGTTGCTGTCCATCCATTCGGCGAGGTTTTCCGCGAGCTCCGGCCCGCCGGAGACCCCCACCAGGGACAGCAAGGTCGTGAACTGCCGCACCCCCAGCTCGCGCCGGCGGAAGGGCTCGCCCTGATTGGCCTCGACTACGCTGTTGAGATTGAAGCAGCCCGTGGCGTCGCTGACCTTGGCCTCCATGCGGCCCTGGTCGATCGGGAAGGCGATCACGCGTCCGTTCCAGCCGCCTTCCAGAGTCGTCTTGGCTGAGTCGCGGTCCATCAGTTGGGCGATGCGGGTGCGGGCCAGTTGCTCGGCGCCCAAGGCGTACCATTGGGCCTGGCTGGCGATCCGCGCGTTGAGCGTTCTGCGCACGCCGAACCGGATGTCGTCCAGCACGCCGACCGCGATCACCGAGATCACCGCGACCATCAGCATGACCGTCAGCAGCGCCGCGCCCTTCTCGTGCTCGCTTCTCATCGCCCCTCTCCCGAGGTGAGGAACAGCTGATCGATCTCGCCCAAGTCCTTGAGCTTCACGTTCAAGCGCACGGCGGCGGGAATGTCCGCTGTGGCCTCGCCCCGCCAGGTCGGGCGCCAGACGCCGTCGAACAGATAGGCCGACTGGATGCTCTCAACGTCGGTGAGCACCACCTGGGCGGGGCCAAGCCGGGCGCCGTCAAGGGCGGGGCGCGTCCGTCGCTCCAGCCGCCCTTCCACCAGCGCATATTCCACATACTGCATCGAGGCGCGGGGCGCCTGATCGGGATTCTCGTAGCCGCGTCGCGTAAAGGCCAGCAGAGGGCCGCCCACGACCCAGGGACTGACGCCCGCGAACGCGGTGAGGGCCGGAAGGCCGTCCTCGCCGCGCGTCCTGCGCGTCGCCGCCTGCGAGAGATCGGCCTTCACCAGGGCCCGCATGCGCTGCAGCTCGGCATAGCGCTCCACCCGAACCCGGACCGCGCCTTGATTGGTCAGCGTCGAGCTCATCACCGCGACGCCCGCAGCGGTGATCAGCGCAAAGATCAGCAGCGCCACCATCATCTCGATCAGGGTGAAGCCCTTCATCGGGCGGCCCTGAACAAGGTCGCCGCCGCCGCCGGCTGGCGGCTGTTGGGCGACATGACCGCGATGTCGACGCGCAGGATCGACGGGTCGTCCGTGCGGCTCACCTGACGCGTCCAGAGCCAAGGGCGACCGGCGACCCTTTCGGCGCCGGAGACCCGCCCCAGGGCCGGCGGCGCGACGCTGGTGACCGCCTCGATGGCGCGATTGTCCAAGACCACCTCGGCCAGGATGCGATCCTGCAGGCGGCCGCTGGCGCGCGTGTTCTCGCCGGCCAGATTCAGCAGGGCCAGCACCGCCAAGCTGAAGATCGCCAGGGCGACCAGCAGCTCGATCAGCGTGAAGCCGGCTTCAGAGCGCTTGGGCGGCATGGACGGCAACATTCCCGGCGACGTCGACGCTGACCACATAGCCAGAGCCGCCGCGCCCCAGGGTGAACTCGGCCCCGCTGGCCTGGCCGGTCGGTTCGAAGATCACCGCGTTTTCGCCATCGCGACCCGACACACGGGTCTCTTCGACCCACGCCGTGGTCACGAAGGGCGCCTTGTCCAGCGCGCGCCAATCGCGGCCGTCGCGGATGTCGAAGCGGTAGTCGACGGACGAGACATTGACCCTGACCTGGCGATTGATCAGCAGGGACTCCTCGCGCGCACGCAGCAGGCGCGCGGCGAACCGCGCGCTCTCCTGCGACAGCGACATCCTCCCGTCGGGCAGGGTCAGGATCACCGCGGTGGCCAACAGGCCCATGATCATCAGCACGACCATGAGCTCGACCAGGGTGAACCCGGCCTGCGCGACGCGACGCGTCTTGGCTCGCCGGGTCTCAGCTCCAGTTGCCAATGTCGGCGTCCTTGCCTTCGCCGCCTTCGCGGCCGTCCGCGCCGAACGAGTAGACATCGATCGCGCCACGCGCGCCGGGCGCGCGATACTGATAGTCGTTGCCCCAGGGATCCTTGGGCAGGCGACGGATGTAGCCGCCTTCACGATAGCGATCGACCTGGGTCAGGCCGGCCGGCGGCGTCACGAGGGCCTGCAGCCCTTGCTCGGTCGACGGGAAGGAGAAGTTGTCCAGACGATAGCTCTCCAGCGCCTGTTCCAGGACAGACACGTCGGCGCGCGCCTTGCCCTTCATGGCCTTCTCCTGGTTGGGCAGCACATTGATCGCCACGACCGTGGCCAGAAGGCCCAGGATGACGATGACCACCATCATCTCCACCAGCGTGAAGCCGGCCCGGCGGGCCCGGCGGCGTCTCGTCTCGGGGTCGAGGTTCGGCATGACTTGGCTTCCTAGTTCAAGGCAAGATTGTTGATCTGCAGGATCGGCAGCAGGATCGACAGCACGATCGTCGCCACCACCCCGCCCAGCAGCACGATGATGGCCGGCTCCAGCAAGCTCAGCAGCGTGGCGGTAAAGGTCTCGAACTCGCGTTCCAGATAGTCGGCCGCGCGCATCAACATCGCTTCGACCCGTCCGCTGCTCTCGCCGCTGGCGGTCATGTAGACCAGCACTGGCGGAAAGACCTCAGCCCGCCGCATGGCGACCGACAAGGCGCCCCCTTCGCGGATGGCGGCGATCATGTCGTCGAGCGCGGCGTGCAGCACGGCGTTGCGCACCGTGCTGGCGGTCAGCATCAGACCCTCCAGCACCGGCAGTCCGCTGGCGACCATGGTGGCGAGCGTCCGGGCCAGCCGCGCGGCGTGCACGTCGCGGATCAGGCGCCCGATCATCGGCAGGCGCAGCAACCGGCGGTCAACCGCCAGCTTGAAGGGGTGATGACGCAGGGCGCGCAGAAAGGCGAACACGGCGATCACCGCGCTGACGACGATCAACCAGCCGAAGGTCTGCAGGCCAGTCGACAGGCCGATCACCAGGCGGGTCAACAGCGGCAGGGTCTGGCCCATCGAGTCGAACTGCTCGACCACCTTGGGAATGACGAAGACCATCAGGGCCGCGACGACCAGACAGGCGACCACCGCCAGCACGATCGGATAGACCAGGGCCGTGGTGATCTTGGCCCGGACCTGTTGCTGCTGCTCAAGAAGGTCAGCCAGACGATCCAGGATCGCCGGCAAGGCCCCGGACGACTCGCCCGCCGAGACCATGGCCCGGTAGAGGGGCGGAAAGGCCTTGGCGGGACGGGCCATGGCGTCCGAGAGGCGGTAGCCCTCCAGCACGGCGGCGTGAACCTCGCCGATCACCTGCTTCAGTTTCGGCTTGTCGGCCTGCAGGGCGATGGTGCGCAGCGCCTCTTCCAGCGTCGACACCGAGGTCAGCGTCGCCAGCTGGCGCGTGAACATCGATCGATCCTTGGCGCTCAGGCCCTGGCCAAAGGCCAGGCGTCCTGCGGTGGCCGGCTTGGCGACCGAGGCCATGATCTTGACGGGCGCCAGGCGCTTGCGTTGCAGCTGATCGGCGGCGGCGGCCTCGTCGACGGCCTTCAGCTGGCCACGACGGGTGCGGCCGGCGAGGTCCAAGGCCACATAGTCAAAGCTCGCCATCGCGCGCCCCTTGGCCCGTGATCCGGAGCGCCTCCTCCACCGTCGTCAGGCCCGCCAGAATATACTGCCGCGCTTCCTGACCCAGACGGCGATCCAGGCCCGCCTCGGTGATCTCCTGCTCGCTGGCGTTACCGCCGATCAGGCGGCGCAGGTGGTCGTCGACCCGCAGGGCCTCGTAGACGCCGATCCGCCCCTGATAGCCGGTGTGGCCGCAATGGGCGCAGCCCACCGGGCGATACAGGATCTCGCCCTCGGGCAGGCCCACCAGGGCCGCCGTCGCGGCGTCGGCAGGCTCTGGGGTGCGGCAATGCTCGCACAGACGACGCACCAGGCGTTGGGCGATGACCAGGCGCAGGGTCGAGGCCAACAGGAAGGGCTCGACGCCCATGTCCCGCAGGCGCACCACCGCGCCCGCCGCATCGTTCGTGTGGACCGTCGACAACACAAGGTGGCCGGTCAGACTGGCCTGGACGGCGATCTGAGCGGTTTCGGAGTCACGGATTTCGCCGACCATCACCACGTCCGGATCCTGGCGCAGGATGGCGCGCAGGCCCGCCGCGAAGGTCATGCCGACCTTGGTGTTGACCTGGGTCTGGCCGATGCCGTGCACGGCGTATTCGACCGGGTCCTCGATGGTCAGGATGTTGCGGCTATTGTCATTCAAGACGGCCAGGGCCGCATATAGCGTCGTCGTCTTGCCCGAGCCGGTGGGGCCGGTGACCAGGATGATCCCGTGCGGCTCGCGCACGGCGGTCTCCAGCGCGCTCAGCACATCGGGCGACATGCCAAGGTCGGACAGGCGCAGGCCCGCCTGGTCCTTGTCGAGAATCCGCATCACCACCCGCTCGCCCATGCGGGCCGGCAGGGTCGAGACGCGGACGTCCAGGCTCTTGCCGCCCAGGGCCAGTGAGATCCGGCCGTCCTGCGGCACGCGCTTTTCGGCGATGTCCAGCTTGGCCATGACCTTGACCCGCGACACCAGCATGGCGGCGATGCGCGGCGACAGGCTGAGCACCTCGGTCAGCACGCCGTCGATCCGAAGCCGGACGATGAGGGCCTTCTCGAAGGGCTCGATATGGATGTCCGAAGCGCCCAGGCGCACGGCCTCGGCGATCAGGCCGTTGATCAGGCGAATGACCGGGGCGTCGTCCTGCGGGTCGAGGAGGTCGGCGGCGGCGGGCATGTCCTCGAGCAGGAGGCCAAGGCCGCCCTCAAGATCCAGGCTGTCGGCGCTGGAGGCGGTGGCCAAGCCCGCGCCCGCATAGACCTCCGAGAACTTGCGGTCGAAAACCGGGGCCGTCATCGGCTCGATCGCCAGCGGCGCGCCGACCGCCCGACGGATTTCGACCAGCGCCATCGGGTCATAGCCCTCGCGGACGCCGATCACCGCTCGCTCGCCCAGGGACAGCAGGACCACCCCGTTTCGCTTGGCGAAGCCGTAGGCGAGCATCGGCGTGGTCATGGCGTGGTCGCCGGCTTGGTGGCGATAGCTGGCGCCGAAACCGGACGCGCCGCATTCAGATAGTCGCGCATCACCGCGTCGAGCGAGTTGTCGCCATCCTGCGTCGTCATCGGCGGCAGATTGCGCATGTAGTCGTAGCGCGGCGCGGTCAGATTCTGGGCGTCGGTGCTGCTACGAATGATGCGGGGGCGAATGAAGACCATAAGGTTGGTCTTCTTGCGCTCGCGGGCGGTGCTGCGGAACAGGGCGCCCAGACCCGGGACCTCGCCCAGGCCGGGAGTGCGCTGGACCGATTGGGTCTCCTGCTGATCGAGCAGGCCGCCCAGAACGACGATGTCGCCATCGTCAACCAGGGCCGTGGTCTCGATCTCGCGCTTGTTGATGATCAGCTCGCTGGAGCCGACGCTGACCGGGCCGGCGACGCTGGAGACCTCCTGGCGCAGGAACAGGGTGATGCCACCGCCCGCGTTGATCTGGGGCTTCACCTCCAGCTGGATGCCGACGTTCTGGCGCTGGATGGTGCGGAAGGGGTTGGCGTTGGAGTCGCCCAGCACCTCGCCCGTGGTGATCGGCACTTCCTGGCCGACCAGAATGCGAGCCTCTTCGTTGTCCAGCGTCATGATTGACGGCGTCGACAGAAGGTTGGACCCGGCGTCCTTCTTCACCGCGTTGATGATCGCGCCGAACAGCGCATCACCGCTGCGGCCGTAAACGCCTGACGTCACGCCCGAGGCGGTCAGCAACGAGCTGACGGCGGCGTCGCGCAAGGATTTCAGCGCCTCAGTGTCGGCGCCGCTGGTGGTGGTGGCCGCCGCCCCGACGAGCGGCAGCAGGCTGGGCGTGGCGTTGGTGTAGTTTGTCGCGACGAACGGCACCGTGCCATTGGTTCCGCCGAGCAGGAACTGGACGCCGAGCTGCTTGGCGGTTCCGTCGGTAACCTCGACGACAATGGCTTCCACCAGCACCTGTTCGCGACGGATATCCAACTGACGGATGACCTCCGCCAAGGTGCGCTGGGTTTCGGGCGGCGCATTGATGATCAGGGCGTTGGCGCCCGGGAACCGCGCGACCGTCGCCTGGGCGCCGTTCGTGGGCGCGACGGCGGCGGCCGGAGTCGTCGCCGAGCTCGCCGGCGCTGAGGCCCCCGTCGCGGTCCGCGCAGCGCCGAGACCGCGCGAAGCGCTCGCCGACGTCGAAACGCTCGACTGCCCCACCAGCTGCTGCAACACCGGCAGCATCTGTTCGGCGTTGGCGTGGCGCAGGAACACCACGCGCACGTCGTCACTCGACTCCGCGCGACGATCCAGGTCGGAAATGACGGGCAGCAGGCGCTGGACGGCGTCAGCGTCGCCGCGCAACAGGATGGAATTGCTGCTGTCGACCGGCACGACCGTGACCGCGCCGCGGCCGCTCTTGCCCTCCGCCGCAGGCGTCGAAAGCATGTCGTTCAGCACCTGAGCGATCTCGCGCGCTGAGCTATGGGTCAGGGTGACGGTGTGGACCGTCGCCCGGTCCTGATCGACCTGGGCCAGAAGCCCGCGAATGCGCCGAACATTGTCGGCATAGTCCGCCACCACCACGGCAGCGCCGCGCGGATTGGCGACGACCTGCCCCTGAGGCCCGACGAGCGGCTTGAGCATCTCAACGGCGCTGGCCGCGTCCAGGGTGCGCAAACGGAAGACCTCGGTCGCGAACTGGCCGCCGGCGGCCGACGGCTGACGCGCCGCGTTCTCGGACGGCTCGATGCGATAGGCCCCGTTGCCCGCAGGCGTGGCCACGAAGTTATTGGCCCGCAGCGTCGCCAGAAACACCTCAAACAGCTCTCGGCGGTTCAACGGCCCGTTGCTCGCAACAGTCACCGTGCCCTTGACGCGCGGGTCGATGATGAACGTCGTTCCCGTGGACTTGGCGACATCCTGAATGAAGACGCGGATGTCCGCGTCTTGGACGTTCAGCAACTGGGTTTGAGCCACGGCGTGAACGGGCGGAAGGACGGCGCCGCCCATGACCAAGGCCGCGGCGACGGCGGCCAGAACGGAACGCGACGGATGGACCTTGGTCATTGGGACTCCGGGAAGGAGAGGGTCACACGCGCCCCGCCGCGCGAGAGTTCAACATGATCGGCGGCGACGGAAGCCAGGGTGACACCGTCGGCGACGGCCTCACCCACGGCGTAGGATTTCTGCACGCCGTCCGGCCCGGCGATGATGGCGGACCCGCCCCCGACACCTCCGGTCCGCACACCGAAAAGTCGGAAGCCCTCGATGGCCGAACCGCCCGCCCCCCGCGCCGCGCCAAAGGCGTCGAAGCGCGCCAGCACGCTGAGATCTACGGGTGGTCGGGGCGACTTGGCGGGCGTGGAGACGGCGCTGACGGGCGCTGCGAAGGTCCAGACCAGCCGCGCCGCCTGTGCGGCGAGCCCGATGACGAGCACGACCTCAAGCGCGAGGATGATCCTGCGACCCGGCAGACGGTGAAGGTCTAGGAATGACAAGGGGGACCGCCAAAGGATCGCTTACAGCCCAAGCGATTTAGCGCGCCCACACCGCAGTTCTGCAACGCTTTAGCTACAAAAATGTGACAAAAAATCTCTACCCGGATGATCCGCGCCTCGCTAGACGCCGGGTGATGCAGCGTGATGAGCGGGCCGAGAGGAGGAAGCCCCCTCTCGGCCAGACATCCTAGAACTTGGCCGAAGCGCCGATCGAGAAGAACCGACCCACGTCATAGGTATTGACGTCGACGCGGTTCTTGCCGGCCTGCTGGAACTCTTCGTAGCCCACGCCGGTGAGGTTGCGCGCTTCGAACTTCAGTTCGATTTCGCGGCCCCACAGTTCGAGGCCCTGGCGCGCGACGAAGTCGATGCGCGTGCCGGGATGGGCTTCGACGTCCGGCTGACCACTGTTGACCAGGCCGCGGCTCGTGACCCGCTTGCTGGCGTAGTTGATCATCAGGGTCTGCTGCGACAGGCGCTCGGTGTCTTCGAGGCCCAGTTGCAGATTGACGACGTGATCCGACTGGCCGGTCAGCGGGGCGCCGTCCGTGAAGTAATCCGTCGCCTTGGTCGAGGTCGCCGCGAACACCGCAACGGTGTCGCCAGCCGAAACCTGCAGTTCCGACTTCGAATAGGTGTAGTTGGCGATCGCCACGAAGCGGCGGCTGGCCCAGAAATCACCCTTGAAGTCCGACAGGTCGAAGTACTTCTGAACTTCGAATTCAGCGCCATAGAGCTTGGCCTTGGGCGCGTTGGCGAAGCTGGTCGACAGGTCGCTGCCCGACACGAAGTTCTCGATCGGGCGATCGATGGTCTTGTAGAAGCCGGCCACTGTCAGGCGCTGGTCGCTGGCGAAGTACCACTCGTAGCGGCCTTCGAAGTTGGTCAGTTCGCTGTCGGTCAGCAACGGGTTGCCGCGGTACATGCGGTTGCTGTCCGGGTCGAAGTAGAACTGGTAGATCAGCTCGCGGAACTGCGGACGCGCGATCGTCTTGGAGGCGCTCACGCGAACCTGCGAGTCGGGGATCCCACGCCAAGTGGCGGTGGCCGACGGCAGCCAGTAGTTCTCGTGCCGTTCAGCTTTCCGTAGGCCGCGTGATTTTGGAACTGAGCGCGGAAAGCTGGGGCGCCTTCGTTGGTGTCAACCAGCGCGATATTGAAGTTCTTGATGATCTGCGGTCCCAACAGAAGGTCGGGGCGCAGCATGTCGACACCGCGCGGGAAGCTGTTCGGCGCCTGGAACTGGAAGTCCCGACGCGAGCTATCGCGGTCGGTGTGCACGTAGGCATAGCCCACAGTCGCCGCGAACCCAGGAACCAGCTTGTAGGTGGCGTCAACGCCGCCCGACCACAGATCTTCTTCCAGGTCCGAGTAGCTGATGCGCGCGTCGCCGCCGTTACCGTTGTTCAGGCGGTTGACGAAATACTGACCGTAGGGGTCAGCGGACGCGTTGGTGCGCACATACTCAAACGACAGTTCAGCGGGGGCTTCGCGCTGGGTGTTGGCGTAGCTGGCGCGGACATCGACGTTCAGCTTCGGCATCGGTCGGAACTCGCCGACCAACTGGGTGTTGAACAGCTGGCGCTCAAACCAGCCGGTGCTCTGCTGCATGTAATCGACGTTGGTGCCGCCGCGCTTGCCAAGCGCCAAACGCGTGCTCTTGTTCGTGTCGTGAACATAGAGGTTCGTCCAGCGGATCTTGTTTTCGCCAAAGCCCAGCGCGGCCCCGAACAGCCCGTTGAGAACCATACGGTTGTCGGTGCTGACGCGTCGGAAATCCGATTCCTTGTCCGCAAGATCGGCGTTCAGCGAGCTTTGGGTTTGCGCATCGCGCGTCGCCCAGCGATTGCTGAACCCGACTGTGGCGATGACGCCGAGATCGGCCGCGTCCAGATCGAACGGCTTGGCGGCGGTGATGTCCATCGAATAGTTGGCCGGCAGGTGGTTCCACTTTTGGACCACGCCGTTACGGCCATTAACCAGCTGAGCAGCGATCGCGCCGGTGTCGACCTTGCCCGAGCTGATCCGCTCGCCGCTGGCGAGGAACGCCGCCAAGGCCGAAGGCGTATCGCGGTTGCCGTTGTCAAAGCCGGTCCAGTCGGACTTGCTGCCGTAATAGTCATAGCCGAGTTGATTGGTGGTCTCGGTGTCACCAGAGACCGAGCCACCGATGCTGATAAAACCCTCGTTCGGGATCGACTTGGTGGTCAGGTTGATCACACCGCCGCCAAATTCGCCCGGGAAGTTCGCCGAATAGCTCTTTTGGACCAGCGATGAAGCGATCACGCGGCTGGGGAAGAGGTCGAGCGGGACAACCCGCTTGAGCGGCTCAGGGCTCGGCAGGGGCGAGCCATTCAGCAGGGCCAGCGAGTAGCGGTCGCCCAGACCGCGGACGTAGACATAGCCGCCGCCAACCAGGGTAATGCCCGTGACGCGGGTCAGAGCGCCGGCGATGTTGCCCTCACCGGTGCGCGCGATTTCCGCCGCGCTGAGAACGGAGACGACCTGCGACCCCGTGCGCACAACGTTGCCGGAGCGGTTCGCAGTGATCACCACCGCGTCGACCATGCCGGGGATCGAGACTTCGGTTTGTGGGAAATCCAAAGAAGCAGCAGAGACGTTAGCCGACGCGTGATCATATCCAATCCCCCCGGGGAGTTAGGCAGGTAAAAATGGGGGGCAGCCGTATTCCAGCCGCCCCCCGCTTCGACGAAGTCGCGTCGTCTTAGTTGGTCGGCAGCGACGTACAGGCGGTGCTGGTCGAACCGAAGTTCGCCGCAGCGCTGTTGCAGGTCCAGCCGGCGTACCAGGTGTCGTTGCTGTCCTTCACGGCGCCGATGTAGGTCGTCGGGCTGAAGAAGGCGCCGAGGCCGGTCACGTTGAACACGGCGACCTGCAGCTCGTTCACGCCGTTGATGAAGGCGTTGAGGGTCGAGGTGAAGGCGTCGTTGTTGTTGTTACCGCCGTTACCGAACAGGGCCGCCACGCTCGTCGCATTGTACGAGCCGCTGCCCAGATACTTGGCCGCGTTACAGGTCATCACAACCGAGCGAGCCAGGAACGTCGCGGGCGCAGCGCCCGAACCGTTCAAGCGCAGGCATTCGTTGTTCGGCGTGAAGACGACGCTGTTGGCGATCGTCGTGTCCGAGTTACCGCGCATGAACAGCGAAGCCTGGGCGTTCGCCTCGGTGTTGCTGCTGACCTGACGCTGGATGAACGTGAAGTTCGAGATCTTCAGCGTCTGACGCGGCGTTTCGGTTTCACGGCCGTTGCTGTCGATTTCCATCAGGCCGTCACCGGCGCCATCGCGCTGGATCAGCAGACCGTACTGGAAGTTGCCGGTCATGCCGACGTCCGAGTCGAAGCTGTCGTCGTCCGCGCCGACCGAGATGAAGTACTTCATGTTGACGTTGCCGCCGAAGAACTCCACGCCGTCATCCGAGCTGTTGTAGCTTTGGATGTGATCCAGCACGGTGCCGCTGCCGATGCCCGAGGGCGTCAGCGACTGCAGTTCGACGTTCGAACCCAGGACGTAACCCGAGTAGCGGAACTGGACGTACGACAGACGGCCGCTGCTGTCCGTGTCGTCCGAGCCGCCGAACAGAGCCGGATCCGCCGCGCCTTCGGTTTGACGCTCGCAGGTGCCCGCGGCGGTCGAACCGGTGGTGCAGTCCGTCACCTTCGCACGGCCCAGCAGCACGACGCCGCCCCACTGACCTTGCGAGGTTTCGGTGTTCAGGCCCAGCACGTTGTCACGGCTGGTGAAGATGATCGGACGCGTGGCGGTGCCGACGGCGTTGATCTTGTTGCCGCGGTTGACGGCCAGCCAGGACACGCCCGTACCGCCGTAGACGATGACGCCCGGCTCAATCGTCAGCGTGACGTTCGAGTCCGCCGCCGTCTTGGTGAAGCCGCCGTCGGTGCCGACGTCGACGCGACCCGCCAGCTGGTACAGCAGGCCCGAGATCTTCGGCAGGGTGATCGAGCGGTTGATGCGCGACGGCAGGGTGCAAACGCGCCAGGTGCCCGTCGGGCCCGTGATCGTGCCGTCGTCCTTCAGACCCTGCGGGTCGGCGATCGTCGGGCAGCCCGAAGCCGGGGTCACGCCGGTCGGCGTGGTCGGCGTCGTCGGCGTCGTCGGCGTCGTCGGCGTCGTCGGATTGTTAATGGTGACGTTGCCGCCGGTGCCCGGCGACGCGATATCGTCGGAACCGCAACCAGCCAGCGCCATGGCGGCGCAGCTCACGAGCATTAGGTTTCTATACAGCTTCACAGGAGCCCCTCTGGTTTCTCAAGCCGCGACGAACGCAGGCGTTCACGCCTCCGTGGCTGTGTAGTCGGCAATTGTGACAGTTTTTGCGGATGCGACCGACCGCCGGATCCCCCCAGCAACCCGCCGCCCGAGTCAGAGATGGTCACGGCTTCGCCGGCAATAGTCTGAGAAATGCAAAATCATCTTATGTGTTGCTGTGGCGCAACTAAAATTTGGATGAAATGAGAGGCAATCGAACTCGCATTACATGGTTAATCTGAGGGTTGGTTTTGAAACTGTGCTTGCCCCAGACAAGGCGGCGTGGCGCTTTTGACCGATCTGATCGGTTCCAGCGTGCGATATGATCAGTATAGCGATGACTCCAGGGCCACTCGTCGTCGCTAGCTCGGCGAGGCCAGAGGCGTGAAACCAAAGGGCTCAATTTGGGTTCCCGTCGCAAGTTGCACCTCGCAGGCCACCTGCTCTCGTCGCTGACAGGCGCGAGAACACACTGCGCGAGGTTGCTACGCCTGCCGGCCACAGCGCAGGTCCGAAGGGCGATCCACGTGGTTCTTCACCCCGCCCCCTCTCCGCCTCAAGGCGGGCGCGAGCGACAGGGACGCTCAGCCTTTGCCAATACCCGCCGCAGATTCCGCCTCACCTGCGCAGGCCGCGCCCCGAAATCAGCTTACGCTGGCGCCGTCGGTGAAGGAGCGGGTGTTCTGGACCTATAGCAAAAAGGCCCGACGTTTCCGCCGGGCCTTTGCATCCTCGGTTTTCTCGCGAGGCCTAGAAGAAGCGCTCGCCGATACGGATCGTGTCGCCGGGCGCCACCAAGGTCGAAGGCTTCAGTTCGCCCTTAACCTCCGACGTCTCACCATTGTGCTTGATGTAGACGCTCTTCTTGTCGGCCCGGTAGGTAAAGCCCCCGGCCGTCGCCACGGCGTTCAGGACCGTCAAGCCGGAGGTGTAGGGGTAGGTGCCCGGCTTCTCGACTTCGCCCAGGATGTAGAACGGGCGGAAGGTAAGGACTTCGGCGCTGACGCGCGGATCCTTCAGATAGCCATCCTTCAGCTTATCCTGGACCGCCGTCTGGAACTGGCCGACGGTCATGCCGCCAACCTTGATCTCGCCGATCAACGGCAAAGACATCAGTCCGCTGCCGGCCACAAAGAACTCGCCCGACAGCGATTCCTCGCCATACACAGTGACCCGAACCTTGTCGCCCGGGCCCAGCAGATAGTCTATCGCCTGCGCCCCGCCCGTCACGGGAGCCGGTTCGGAGCCGACCTGGGCATAAGCCACGCCGCTCGACGTCGAGACCATCATGAAAACCACGGCCGCCAAGATGGCGGACACGCGCGAGAGTTTCGAAAAACTGATCATGGAATAGCGTCTCATCTAGGACTTGTCAGACCTGGAAATTGCAATGCCACATCGCACGTGACCGCGCGATGAACAAGACGAACTCTAAGCTGCACGCGCCTTGCTAAATTGAATAATCTTCGGCTCACCCCCATCAAGTCTCACAGCAGTCAGCACGCCCGTAGCGTAGGCGCCCGTATCGACATTGATGCGTTGTCGGCCGACGAACACGGCCTCAACCGGTGTGTGGCCATGCACAACGGTAGCCTTCAGCCCGTGGGCGTTGTCGAGGAAATCATTGCGGATCCACAAAAGGTCCGCAGCCACCTGCCGTTCGAGCGGCAGGCCTGGCCGCACGCCCGCGTGCACGAAGACATAGTCGCCATAGACGGCCATCAGCTCCAGCCGGCGCAGAAAATGTTCATGCTGTGACGGCAAGGCCGCTCGGAAAGCGACGCGGGTCTGCTCCCAGACGTCCAGCTCCACCCGCCCCACAGGCCGCTGGACACCATAGGACGCCATGGTCTCGCCGCCCCCGTATTCCACCCACGAGGGACCGGCCTGCGGGTCGTCGAGGAAATGCAACAAGGTCTCCTCGTGATTACCCATCAGTGTGCGAAGCTCAAAACGTCCTTCCGCCGCCTGGCCGCTCAGAGCGATCAGGCGGTCGATCACACCAGCCGACTGCGCGCCACGGTCGACATAGTCACCGAGCATGATCAGGACCGGCGGATCTTGCCGCCCGAGGGCGCTGTAGTCCTCGGTCATCCGCGCGATCAGACCATCCAGAAGGTCCAACCGTCCATGCACATCGCCAACGGCGTAAAGCACCCGCCCTCCGGTGGAGGCGGGGCGGCGCTCTTTCTGCTTCGGACGGAACAGGGCCTTGAACATCGAACTCGCCACGTGAGCGACCTTGAGCCGCTGAAGGAGTAAAGGTGCATTTTACCCTCAGGGCGCATCAGCATTCAACCAAAAGCCGTCGCGTCAACCTACAATTAATCACAATCCTTTCCACCCAATTTACCAAGTAAATTTGAATGTGATTTATGTAAATGTCGAATTAATCACAGTCAAACACACAGATTATACCATCTAAATTCAGCTCGTTTTGGGACCTAAGATGAATATTGACCTCGCGAACACAGCGAGGTCAGCATGTTCAAGGCGCGAAACATTGTTATGGGGCTCATCGGCGCTGCTGCGTTGATGACCAGCGTCCAAGCTCAGGCTGGCGACATGCCGTTCATGCCGCGTGGCCATGGCGTCGTCGCCCCAGTCGGCTTTGCCGACCTTTGCCGCCGGGATATCGAGACATGTGGGCTGTCTGCCGCCCAACTGGCTTTCCTGGGCGCACAGACCCGTCACAACCGGGCGCCGACCTCGTCCGTAGGCTTGGCGTCAGCGCGCACAATCGAGGTTTCCGCGACTTCGGACAGCGCCAGCGATGCGAGCGTCGCTCTGGTGTCGGTTGAAAAGATCGAGGCGTTTAAGATTGGCCCCGTCGAGGACTTCGTGGCCGCCGGTCAGCTTCGCGACATCGCGCCAAGCGAGGCGCCCAAGATGGTCTTGGCCTGGTACGACATCCAGGAACGCGACCAGATGAAGCTGCTCAACAAGATCAACCAACAGGTCAATCGCGCGGTGAAGAAGGCCAACGATAGCGATCTCTACGGTCAGGAAGAGTACTGGGCTCTCCCTCGCCTGGTCGACGGCAAGCTCTATGGCGACTGCGAGGACTTCGCCCTGGAAAAGCGTCGCCAACTGATCGCTGCGGGCGTTCCGGAATCAGCCCTCTCGCTCGCCGTCGCGGTCACGGCGCGGGGCGAAGGTCACGCCGTATTAATGGTTTCCACCAAGAGCGGCGATTGGGTGCTCGACAATCTCACGCCCTGGGCGACCCCTTGGGCCGACTTGAACTACCACTGGGTCCAGCGCCAAGTGCCTGGCACGGGCCTTTGGACCAGTATCGCTTAGGCGGCGGCCGACTCAAACGGCAGCTAACGCGTTCGAACCCCGAGCCAGCGGCTCGGGGTTTTCGTCGTCCGGCCCAAGACTTGACAGCAAAACACCCGCTCCGGTGT
>NCDQ01000441.1 GCA_002280275.1 Caulobacter vibrioides
AGATCCCGCTGATCGTCTGCATCACCGAGGGCATCCCGGTGCTGGACATGGTCAAGGTCAAGAAGGCCCTGGCTGGCTCCAAGTCGCGCCTGATCGGACCCAACTGCCCGGGCGTTCTGACGCCCAAGCAGTGCAAGATCGGCATCATGCCGGGCTCGATCTTCTCGGAAGGCTCGGTCGGCGTCGTGTCGCGCTCGGGCACCCTGACCTATGAAGCTGTGTTCCAGACCACGAACGCGGGCCTGGGCCAGACCACGGCCGTCGGCATCGGCGGCGACCCGGTCAAGGGCACCGAGTTCATCGACGTCCTGGAAATGTTCCTGGCCGACGAAGCCACCAAGTCGATCGTCATGATCGGTGAAATCGGCGGCTCGGCCGAAGAGGAAGCGGCTCAGTTCCTGAAGGACGAAGCCAAGCGCGGTCGCAAGAAGCCGATGGTCGGCTTCATCGCCGGTCGTACGGCTCCTCCTGGCCGTCACATGGGCCACGCCGGCGCCATCGTGTCGGGCGGCAAGGGCGGCGCCGAGGACAAGATCGCGGCGATGGAAGACGCGGGCATCCGCGTTTCGCCCTCGCCGGCCAAGCTGGGCGAAACCCTGCTTGAAGTGCTCAAAGGCTAACTAGAACACCGAGACCCCGCCTCGCGCGGGGCCCAGGTTTTTTGCGACCGCCAGTCGACGATCCGAAAAAATCACCTGGGCCCCCGCCAAGCGACGGGCGCCCGGGTGATTGAGAGACTATATTTACGGGCTTGCGGTAGCGCTCCCGTAAGCAAGCGGATCTGAAGGCGACAAATCCATGGCGGACGACGCAGGCATCATCAACCAGGTCTTGACCGAGACCAGCTTCCTCTACGGCGCAAATGCGGCGTTCGTGGAAGATCTCTACGCCCAGTGGGCGGAGAACCCCGCCTTGGTCGAGCCCTCGTGGAACGCCTTCTTCGCCAGCCTGCAGGAGCAGGCAGACCAGGTTAAGCGCGCCGCCCAGGATCCCGCCTGGACCCCCAAGAAGGTCGCCACCGTCCGTCCGGACTGGCTGTCGGCCCTGGACGGCCAATGGGCCACCGTCGCCCCCGCCGTCGAAGCCAAGGTCTCCAAGGCTATCGAGGCCAAGGCGCCTGGCGCCAACGCCGAAGCCGTCCGCGCCGCCACGCTGGACAGCCTGCGCGCCATCATGATGATCCGCGCCTACCGCATGCGCGGCCACCTGGCCGCCAATCTCGATCCGCTGGGCCTGGATCCGCCCAAGGACGCCAGCGAGCTGGACCCGGCTTCGTACGGCTTCTCGGAAGCCGACTACGACCGTCCCATCTTCCTCGACTATGTGCTGGGGCTGGAGACGGCTACGGTCCGTGAGATCCTGTCGATCGTGCGCCGCACCTACTGCGGCAATGTCGGCGTGCAGTACATGCACATCTCCGATCCGGCCGAGAAGGCCTGGCTCCAAGAGCGCATCGAAGGGCGAGACAAGGAAATCACCTTCTCGAAGGAAGGCAAGGTCGCCATCCTCAAGAAGCTGATCGAGGCCGAGGGCTTCGAAAAGTTCCTGCACAAGCGCTTCCCCGGCACCAAGCGTTTCGGCCTGGACGGCGGCGAGGCCATGGTTCCGGCGCTGGAGCAGATCATCAAGCGCGGCGGCGCCCTGGGCGTGAAGGACATCGTCCTGGGCATGCCGCACCGCGGCCGCTTGAACGTGCTGGCCGCCGTGATGGGCAAGCCCTACCACGTCATCTTCCACGAGTTCCAAGGCGGCTCGTCGGTCCCCTCGGACGTCGAGGGCTCGGGCGACGTGAAGTATCACATGGGCGCCTCGTCGGACCGTGAGTTCGACGACAACAAGGTCCACCTGTCGCTTACCGCCAACCCGTCGCACCTGGAAATCGTCAACCCGGTCGTGATCGGCAAGGCCCGCGCCAAGCAGGCCTTCACCCTGCGCGAACAGCCGGACGCCGGCCGTGGTCACGTGCTGCCGCTGCTGCTGCACGGCGACGCCGCATTCGCCGGCCAGGGCGTCGTGGCCGAGTGCTTCACCCTGTCGGGCCTGAAGGGCTACCGCACGGGCGGCACCATCCACTTTATCGTCAACAACCAGATCGGTTTCACCACCAGCCCGCGCTACTCGCGCAGCTCGCCGTATCCCAGCGACATGGCGCTGATGGTCGAGGCGCCGATCTTCCACGTGAACGGCGACGATCCCGAGGCCGTGGTCTTCGCGGCCAAGGTCGCCACCGAATATCGCCAGATGTTCGGCAAGGACGTGGTCATCGACATGGTCTGCTATCGCCGCTTCGGTCACAACGAAG
>NCDQ01000442.1 GCA_002280275.1 Caulobacter vibrioides
ACCAGTTGCTTCATGCTGCTGTTCATCCTGGTCGCCGGGGCCCTGACCTGGATGCATCTGGCCATCGGCAGGATGGAGCGCGCCAACGCGCCGCAGCTGGCCAACCTGCCGGAGCTTCCGGAAATGGCCGGCCTGTCCAAAACCGCCTCCTTCGCCGCGCCCGCCGGGCGCGCCGCCAACCATCCGGCTAACTCATGAGCAAAGCCCAATCCATGTCGACTCCCAAACCTAGCCCGGTGATCACCGACTGGCGTCCCGAGGACGCCGCCTTCTGGAGTGAAACCGGCAAGCGCGTCGCCACCCGCAATCTGTGGATCTCGGTGCCCAACCTCCTCCTGGCCTTCTCGGTCTGGATGGTCTGGTCGATGGTCATCGCCAAACTCAAGCTGGTCGGCTTCAAGTTCACCACCGAGCAGCTGTTCTGGCTGGCCGCCCTGCCGGCCCTGTCCGGCGCCACCCTGCGGATCTTCTACAGCTTCATGGTCCCCATCGTCGGGGGGCGGCGCTGGACGGCCCTGGCCACCCTGTCGCTGCTGATCCCGGCCATCGGCATCGGCATCGTGGTGCAGCACCCGGAGACCCCCTACAGCGTCTTCGTCCTGCTGGCCTTGGCCTGCGGCCTGGGCGGCGGCAACTTCGCCTCCTCGATGGCCAATATCTCGTTCTTCTTTCCCAAGAGCGAAAAGGGCGCGGCGCTGGGCGTCAATGCCGGCTTTGGCAACCTCGGCGTCAGCGTTATGCAGTTCCTGGTGCCGGTGGTGATTGGCCTGGCGCTGTTTGGCCCGCTGGTCGGCGCGCCCCAGACCATCGTCGAGCACGGCCTGGCCAAGTCGATCTGGCTGCAAAACGCCGCCTATGTCTGGGTTCCGTTCATCGTCATCGCCGCCGCGGCCGCCTGGTTTGGCATGAACGACATCGCCTCGGCCAAGGCCTCGTTCGCGGCCCAGGCCGTGATCTTCACCCGCAAGCACAATTGGATCATGTGCTGGCTCTATCTGGGCACCTTCGGCTCGTTCCTCGGCTTCTCGGCCGCCTTCCCGCTGCTGACCAAGACCCTGTTCCCCGACATCAACGTCCTGCAGCTGGCCTTCCTGGGCCCGCTGATCGGTGCGGCCTCGCGCGCCCTGACCGGTGGGATTTCCGATCGGTTCGGCGGCGAGCGCGTCACCCACTGGGCCTTCCTGGCCCTGGCCGTCGGCGTGCTGGGCGTGCTGGCCGGGGTCGGGGCCTACGGCGCGGCGCCCTCCTTCCCGATCTTCTTCGCCAGCTTCCTGTGGCTGTTCTTCTGGACCGGGGTCGGCAACGCCTCGACCTTCCAGATGATCCCGGCCATCGTTCGGGCCGACATGCCCCGGCTGCTGCCAAGCGCACCCATCGAGGCGCGCCAGCGCGCCGCGGAAATGGAGTCGGCGGCCATCGTCGGCTTCACCTCGGCCATCGGCGCCTTTGGCGGCTTCTTCATCCCCAAGGCTTTTGGCGACTCGCTGAAGGCCACCGGTGATCCCCAGTTCGCCCTCTACCTGTTCCTGGGCTTCTACATCAGCTGCGTGATCGTCAACTGGGCTTTCTACGGCCGCAAGGCCTCGCTGCTGCACACCTCCACGCCCGCTCTCATCAAGGTCCCCGCCCAATGAGCCATACCCTGGACCGCCTTGCCTTCTTCACGCGCAAGACCGAGCTGTTCTCCGACGGCCACGGCGTCATGAATGATGACGACCGCACCTGGGAACAGGCCTACCGAAACCGCTGGCAACACGACCAAAAACGCTGGTGGTATCGGTCAGGCGATAGTTGCTGCTTAATTCCCAGCTCACCTGGCCATCGTCGACTTTGAGAGGATCGTAATTCTGGATACTGGCATCTCCAGTCACTAACGCAAAACCATCCACGTTTTGCTGACCGACCCAGAAGGTTTTTTCATCATAAGTGTAACGAACACCACCAGTGATATCCCAGCGGTCAGTTAGATTGTAAGTAGATTGACCAAATACAGCCCAACTCTCGTTGCCATGGTAGACAGTGGTTGCACCGTAGTAACCATCAACACTAGTCACACCAAAAGAAGAGTCAAAGTAGAAAGCACCCACCTGCCACTCTAAAGCCTCGTTGGTATCGCTGGCTAAACGTATTTCCTGAGTGTACTGCTCTAAATCGTTCAACTGATCTTCAGTTACGGCATCAAAAGGAATAAAACCTGGACCCATTTGTTCAGGGATGTTGTCAAAGTTAGCATCGATACGGTGACCACCATCGATATCACCTTTGCCTTTACCGTCGGCTTTTTCCATTGCTGAAATCAT
>NCDQ01000443.1 GCA_002280275.1 Caulobacter vibrioides
ATGCTGTTCCCCGACGCCTGGGAGCGGTTCCTGGCCCCGATCCCCGAGGATGAGCGCGGCGACCTGATGGCCGCCTATCACCGGCGCCTGGTCGCCCCGGACCGCCGGGTGCAGCTGGAAGCCGCCGCCGCCTGGAGCCAGTGGGAGGGCGACACCATCTCGCTGCGGGGACCCGAGGCGCGCCCGCCCAAGTTCAACGAGGAAGACTTCGCGATCGCTTTTGCGCGGATCGAGAGCCACTTCTTCACCAACAAGGGCTTCTTCGACGAGGACGACTGGATCCTCAAGAACATCGATCGGATCCGCGGGATACCCGGCTGGATCGTGCAAGGACGGTTCGATGTCGTCACCCCGCTCGACAGCGCCTGGCGACTGCACAAGGCCTGGCCCGAGGCGCGGTTCGACATCGTCTGGGACGCGGGCCACGCCTCGACAGAGCCTGGCGTGATCGACGGCCTGGTGCGCGCCACCGAAGCGGCGCTCGTCAGCTAGTCGCCTAGCCCGCCTTCAGCCAACCGTTGTCGGCCAGCCAGTCGAAAAGCCGCCCTGGCCAGGCTTTCAGCGCGGCCTTATTGCTGCGCAAGCCCATGTTGAACGCATGGCCGCCGGATTGGAACAGGTGGAACTCCACAGGAACCTTGGCGGTCCGGAACTTGGCCAGGAGCTCTACGGGCGGCGCCGAGCAGCACTCGTCGTCGTTCGCCGCCACGAGAAAGGCCGGCGGCGCATCGGATGGTACTGATTCCGGCACGCCTAGCGGTCCAGGATAGACCAGCACCTGGAAGTCCGGACGGGCGCTGACCGCATCGATCGCGTCCACCTGCGGGTCCTGCGCCGCGCCCTGATAGACAGCGAGGTTCACCGCCTCACCACCCGCAGAGAAGCCCATCAGGCCGATCCGCTTGGGATCGACGCCAAACTCGGCGGCGTTGGCGCGCACGTACCGCACCGCGCGGACCGCGTCTTGGCGAGCATGGTCAATCGTGTAGGGCGAGCCCTCCTCCCGGAAGAGACGGTACTTCACCACGAAGACCGCCACGCCCTTGGGGTTCATCACCTTGGCCACGTCCGCGCCTTCGGAATTGATGACCAGGATCCGATGCCCGCCGCCCGGCAGCACGACCAAGGCGGCGCCGGTGGCGACCTCCTTGGGCGGCAGATAGGCGGTGATGGAGGGATTGTTGACGCTCTTGACCCAGTAGTCGGCCGACTGCTCCGGGATCGCCTTTCGCCTCTCGAACCCAGGCGCGCCGTTGGGCCAAAGCGGGACCTGCTGCTGCGCCAACGCCGCCGTCGGCGCCAGCAGGGCGGCGATCATGACCAGCGCTTTCACAGCTTGACCGTCCGCCCCTCGCGCGCGGCGCGATAGATCGCTTCGATCACGCGAAGGTCCTTCAGACCCTCGTCACCGCCGACGATCGGCTCGCGGCCAGTCAGGATGCATTCGGACAGGTGGTCCAGCTGCGCCGAGAACTGGTTCTTGGCCTGCGGCGCCGGTTCACGCGACGCGGGCGGGCCGCCCAGCTGCGCCCGCATGGCCTGGCCCTGATAGCTAGTCGCCGGATCGATCTCGACCCAGCCCTTGGGTCCGCTGACCCGATAGCGATTGCAGTTGACGCTGTAGGCCGACACGCAGTTGGCCGTGGCGCCCGACGGGAAGAGGAGCTGGAAGTTGATGATGTCCTCGACCTCCCGAAAGCGCGGGTCGGACCGGTCGGTAGACTCCATGGCGTTGACGGCCACCGGCTCCTCGCCGGTGAGATAGCGGGCGGAGTTCAGGCTGTAGATGCCGATGTCCATCAGGCTGCCGCCGCCGGCCAGCGCCTTGTTCAGGCGCCACTGCTTGGGGTCGCCGATCGTGAAGCCGTGATCGCTGACCACCGTGCGCACCGGTCCCAGCGCCCCGTCCCGCACGAGCTTGATCGCCTCGATGTTGTGGGCCTGGAAGCGGCTGCGATAGCCGATCATCAGCTTGCGGCCGGCCTTCTGGCAGGCGGCGATCATCGCCTCGCAGTCGGCGACCGTATTGGCCATCGGCTTCTCGCACATGACGTGCTTGCCGGCCTTGGCGGCCCGCTCGGTGAACGTGCGATGCAGGCTGTTGGGCGTGATCACATAGACGATGTCGACGTCGGGATTGTCGATGATCCGGTCAAAGGTCTCGTAGCTGTAGCGATGGCTCTCGGGGACGCCGTACTGCTCGCCGAAGGTCTTCAGCTTCTCCGGCGTGCCGCTGACCAGGGCCGTGAGCTTGGCATGCACACACTCGGCGAAGCGCGGCATGATGATCTG
>NCDQ01000044.1:0-10728 GCA_002280275.1 Caulobacter vibrioides
GGCCCGCACGGCGGGCAAGTCCAAGGCCCTGATCTCGGTCCAGCACATCCTGCCCAATCTGATGAGCCTGCTGGTCGTTCAGCCATTGCCTTTCTTGTGCAGCACGAAGGTGAAGGTCCCCGTCAGGCCCATCTCCAGCGCGTTGACACAGACCTCGCCATCCCCTTGCCGGCCATGACCGTCGCCGACCGAGAAGTTGGCGCCCGGAACCCAGACCGGCAGGAAGAGAGTCGAGCCGGCGACCAGCTCCTTGTTGTCCATATTGCCGCCGTGCTCGCGAGGCTCGCGGCTGGAGAGACATCCGTAACGTGCCGGCGGGGCCACGCCCATGGTCCCAAAGAACGGCGCCAAGGGCAGCTCGGGCCCCCACTCGGGCTTGCAGACGCCGCGCTGGGCGTCGACAGCGATGTGGCTGACATAGCGCTCGGGAAAGTCCTCGGGCAGCGTTCCGGCCAGCGGACGCACGGCGCAATAGCCCCAGTCATTGTTGGGCTCGATCGCCTCGATCCGCACCTCCAGCCTGTCGCCAGGCTCGGCGCCGGCGATGGCGATGGGGCCGGTGAGGATGTGCGGTCCGATCCGAGGCGGGTTGCTGTCGTGGATCGCCTGCAGCGCCGGCGGGATGGCGTAGGGCGAACCGACCGGCGGCATCACCTCGACGCCGCCCGAGACGCACGCGACCGTGACGCTGTCACCAGAGTTGACGGTCAGCACGGGGTCGAACGCCGCGTCGAACATGCCGAAGCGGACGGTCTCGGGAGTGGAAGCCAGTCGGTGATGCGCCATCAAGTAAGCCTCTTCTTACAAACGCATCTGAACCGAACCGGCGAAGGCCCCTAAGGCGAACCGACGCCCTTGAGCGGCTTGACCGTGACCTGCCTCCTGGGCGAGCGATCCCACGGGCAAGTGGCGCGGGCTTGGGCGGATCGGGCTTGCGGGAAAAGCGGGGCTGGCGCGTCCGGCGAACCCGGGTGTATGAAGTTTTTTCTTACTTATGGAGTCCGCCCATGGCGCTCGACGCGGAGACGACAGCCTTCCTGGCCCTCGACGATGTCGAGATGGCCGCCTGGGCGCCGCGTCGCGCCGTCGAGCGGGGCGTCGAACCGCCCGCCCCCGCCCTGCCCGGCGTGATCGACAACCTCGTCCTGCTCAAAAGCCAGACCGCCCTGTTTGTCGCCGCCTTAGGCGAGGCGGCCGGCGAGGCGCCGGAGACGTTCCAGCCGTGAGCTTCTGCAGCGTCGTCGAGATCGCCGGCGAGGTCCGCGCCGGTCACGTCACCGCTCGCGCGGTGACCGAAGCCACCCTCTCGCGCATCCGCCGGCTGGACGGCGGGATCAACGCCTTCACCGCCGTCACCGAAGCCCGCGCGCTCGCCGCCGCCGAGGCGGTCGACGCCGCCCTCGCCGCCGGGCGTCCCGTGGGCCCGCTGGCGGGGGTCCCCTTCGCCGTGAAGAACCTGTTCGACATCGCGGACCTGCCGACCCTGGCCGGATCGAAGATCCGTCGTGACGCCGCGCCGCCGTCGCAAGACGCCACCCTGGTCCAACGCCTGACCGCCGCCGGCGCCGTCCTGGTGGGCGCGTTGAACATGGACGAGTTCGCCTACGGCTTCGTCACCGAAAACGCGCACGATGGCCCGGTGCGCAATCCCCACGACCCGACGCGGATCGCCGGCGGCTCGTCGGGCGGTTCGGCGGCGGTCGTGGCGGCGGGTCTCGTCCCCCTGACCCTGGGCTCGGACACCAACGGCTCGATCCGCATTCCGGCGGGCCTGTGCGGCGTGTTCGGCCTCAAGCCTACCTACGGCCGCCTGTCGCGTCAGGGCGTCTTCCCGTTCGTCGAGAGCCTGGACCATGTCGGCCCCTTCGCGCGCACGGTCGAGGACCTGGCCCTGGCCTACGACGTGCTGCAGGGCGCCGATCCGGCCGGCGACCCGATCTGCCTGCGCGAGGCCGAACCGCTGGCGAGCCGGCTCGACGCCCTGGCCGAGCAGCCCTTGCGCGTCGGCGTGCTGGGCGGCTGGTTCCGGCAGGGCGCGTTCCCCGAGGTGCTGGCGGCGCTGGGCTACGTCGCCGAGGCGCTGGAGGCGAAGGGCGAGGTCATCTTGCAGAGCGCCCAGGCCGCGCGCGCCGCCGCCTTCTGCCTGACGGCGCTTGAGGGCGGCGAGTTGCATCACGACGATCTGGCCACGCGCGCCATGGACTATGATCCGGCCGTCCGCGACCGGCTTCTGGCCGGAGCCCTGCTGCCCAAAGGCGTGGCCGAGGCGGCCAAGCGGTTCCGCACGTTTTTCCGCGACGAGGTTCGCGAGGCCTTCCAGCGTTATGACATCCTGCTGGCGCCCGCTTCGGTCTGCCCGGCCCCGCCGATCGGCCAGGCGACCATGGAGATGGACGGGGTTCCGGTGTCGGTGCGCAAGAACCTGGGCGCCTTCACTCAGCCGATCAGCTATGTCGGCCTGCCGGTGGTGGCCGCGCCGGTGAACCGTCCCGGCCAACTGCCGATCGGCGTGCAGATCATCGCGCCGGCCTGGCGCGAGGACCTGGCCTTCGCCGCCGCCCTACGCCTGCAACGCGCCGGCGTGGTCGCCGCCCACCCGCCGACGGGGGCGCTATGATCGTCAACGATCCCGCCGTGCTGGCCGAGGTGACCGCCCTGGTCGACGCCTACGAAGCGGCGCTGATGTCCAATGACGTTGAGGCGTTGGATGGCGCCTTCTGGGCCTCGCCGCACACAGTGCGTCTTGGCGTGGCCGAGAACCTCTGGGGCTTTGACGAGATCGCCGCCTTCCGCGTCGACCGGACCGGCGGCTCGCCGTCGCGCACGCGCCTGCGCACGGAGATCACCACCTTCGGAGCCGACTTTGCCGTGGCCAACGTCCTGTTCCGCCGCGACGACACCGGCCGCGTCGGCCGCCAGAGCCAGACCTGGATCCGGACCGCCGACGGCTGGAAGGTCGCCTCGGCCCACGTCTCCCTGATGCAGGAGAGCGCCGATCAACGGCTCGCCTCCTCTAACGAAAAGCGCTAGAGCCCTCGAATGACGACCCCGACCAAGATCATCTTCGACACCGATCCCGGCATCGACGACGCGATGGCCCTGCTGTTCATCGAGGCGAGCCCCGCCCTCGACCTGATCGCGGTGACGACCATCTTCGGCAACGCCGATATCGAGACCACCACGCGCAACGCGCTGTACCTGAAGGATCGCTTTGGCCTGACGGCGCCGATCTACAAGGGCACGGACAAGCCGCTGACGCGGCCGCGTAACCCCTCACCCACCTTCGTGCATGGCGTGAACGGCCTGGGCGATGTGGAGTTGACGGGCCTGGTTCCCGCCCAGCCGGAGGCCAAGCCCGCTCACCAGGCGATCATCGACCTGGCGCGCCAGTATCCGGGTGAGGTGGTGCTGTGCGCCGTCGGCCCACTGACCAACCTGGCCCTGGCTCTCAAGGCCGATCCCGAGGTCGCCACGCTGCTGAAGTCGGTGGTGATCATGGGCGGCGCGTTCGGCGTGGCCGGCAAGCCGGGCAATGTCACGCCGGTGGCCGAGGCCAATATCTGGAACGATCCGGAGGCCGCCGACCAGGTCTTCACCGCCCCCTGGAACCTGACCGCCGTCAGCCTGGACGTGACGACCCAGGTCGTGATGTCGCCCGACTATATGGACGCCCTGGCGGCCAGCGGATCGGACGCCTGCGGCTTCCTCAACGCGATCTCCAAGCCCTATGCGGCCTTCTATGGCGAGCGTGACGGCGTGGTCGGTTGCTGCGTTCACGACGCCGCGGCGGTGGCCTATGTGATTGACCCCACCCTGTTCACCGTGCGTCGCGGCTCGGTGCGCGTGGTCACCGAAGGGATCGCGCTGGGCCAGACCTGCCAGAAGGCCGAAGGCGAACTGTTCGGCCCCAGCGCCTGGGACGACCAGCCGATCCAGGCCGCGACCGTGGCGGTGGATGGCGCGCGGCTGCTGGCGCTTTACGCGGACACGATGAGGGCGAAGTACGGGTGAAACCCGTTGCGTCCTTCGAGGCGCGCTCAGGAGCGCGCACCTCAGGATGAGGATAGCTTACTGATTACCTCATCCTGAGGCGCCCGCGCAGCGGGCCTCGAAGGACGCACGGCGCTAACGCCGCCACCGCTCCACACCCGCCAGATACGTCCGCGCCACCACGCGGTCATCGCCCAGCACAGTCAGCGCAAAGAGCTTGTCGGCCAGGCTCTTCGCCCCCGCCAGCCGCCGCGCGATCAGCGGCGTCGCCGCCAGATCGAGCACGATGAAGTCGGCCTCCTTACCCGGCGCCAGGTTGCCGATCTTGTCGTCCAGATCCAGCGCCCGCGCCCCGCCCAGGGTGGCTAGGTACAGGGCCTGGAACGGGTCCAGCGCATCACCGCGCAGCTGACCAACCTTGTAGGCCTCGCCCAGCGTATGCAGGATCGAGAAAGTGGTGCCGGCGCCGACATCCGTGCCCATGCCGACCTTCACGCCGTGCGAACAGGCTTCCTCGAGCGGGAAAAGGCCCGAGCCCAGGAACAGGTTCGAGGTCGGACAGAAGGCCACCGCCCCGCCCTTGGCGGCCAAGCGCCGGAAGGCGTCGCCCTTCAGGTGGACGCAGTGCGCGAACACCGAGCGCTGGCGCAGCAAGCCAAAGCGGTCATAGACGTCCAGATAATCCTTGGCCTTGGGGAAGAGGCGCGCGGTCTCCTTGATCTCGTGCAGGTTCTCCGAGAGGTGGGTCTGCATCCAGACGTCGGGATGCTCGGCCAGGATCTCGCCGGCCATGGCCAGTTGGGCGTCGCTGCAGCTGATGGCGAAGCGCGGCGTGACCGCGTAGCCAAGGCGCCCCTTGCCGTGCCAGTCGGCGATCAGGGCCTGCATGTCCTCGCGGCTGCTCTCGACAGTGTCGGTCAGGCCGTCGGGCGCGTTGCGGTCCATCAGCGACTTGCCCGCGATCAGCCGCATGTTCCGCTCATAGGCCTCGGCGAACAGGGCGTCGACCGACACCTTGTGCACCGAGCCGAACACCAGGGCCGTCGTGGTGCCGTTGCGCAGCAGCTCGTCCAGGAAGAAGGCGGCGGTGTCGGCGGCGTGCTTGGGGTCGGCGAAGGCCGCCTCGGCCGGGAAGGTATGCTGCTCCAGCCAGTCCAGCAGTTGCTTGCCGTGGGCGGCGATGACGTCGACCTGTGGGAAGTGGATGTGCGTGTCGACAAAGCCCGGCGTTATCAGATGGCCGGTCAGGTCCTCGAGCTCGGCGCCGCCCAGCCAGGGAGCGAGCTCGGCATAGGCGCCGCAACCGACCACGCGGCCGTCCTCGACCAGCAGCAGGCCGTCCTCGTGGAAGGCGACCGCGCCCTCCGCCGCCTTGGCGGGATCGTCCAGCAGATGGAGGATCGAGGCCCTAAACGCTTGCACTGGCGATCTCGTCGTTGCGAATTCGCGCCGCTTCCTGGCGCATCAGGAGGTCGGCGGCGACCGACACGGCGATCACCTCGGGCGCCTTGCTCTTCAGGTGCGGCAGGCCAATCGGACAGGTCAGGCGGGTCAGCACGGTTTCGGAGAAACCATCATCGCGCAACCGTTTCATGAACCGCGCGCGCTTGGTCTTCGAACCGATGACGCCGAAGTAGGAAAAGCCCCCGCCGGCCAGGCCGGCCGAGACCAGGGCGTAGTCCAGAGCGTGGTCATGGGTCAGGACCAGGCCATAGGCGTCCGCCCCCGCGCCCATCGCCTTGGCGGCCAGTTCGGCGGGCTCCAGCACGGTGACGCCGGGGATGTCGGCGGTCTCGGGACGGCTGTCGTACCAGGAGAGACGGAACGGCAGGGGCTCGAACGCCTTGGCGATCGCCTGGCCCACATGGCCGGCGCCAAACAGCAGCAGCGCTGGACGCGGCGCGTCGGCGCGCTCGACCAAGACATCGCCCAGCTCCGGCCGAACCCCGCGCGCGGTGGCGGGCGCGCCGGCCAGGGTCACTAGCGGGCCGTCGACGTCGGTGGACAGGATCGGCGCGACGGTCTTGGTCAAGAGACCCGGCTCGAACCGCGTGCGGACCTCGAACGGTTGAGCCGCGTCCATGCGCTTGGCCGCGTCGGTCAGCCAGTCGCGACTGTTGTCGTTCAGGCGCTCGAGGAACAGGCGAACGCGGCCGCCGCAGCACTGGGCCAGCAGCGGCCCCAGCGGATAGTCCTGGATCGCGAAATGGGCCTGGCCGCCGTCCAGCATGCGCCGCGCCTGGTCGGCGACGCGGTACTCGAGATTGCCGCCGCCAATGGTGCCGGCCTGCCCGCCGCGCCAGACGACCATCTTGGTCCCGGCCTCACGCGGGGCCGAGCCCTCGGTGGCGAGGACGGTGACCAGGGCCGCCTCGTCATGGGCGTCGAGGCGCGCCAGAGCGGCGCGGGCCCAGTTGCTCATGATCCCTCTCCTTTAGGGAGAGGGGTGGGGGTGAGGGGTTTCAGCGGATGACGGCGTACCCCCTCACCCTCCCACCGCTCCGCGGCGGGCCCCTCCCTCTCCCTATGGAAGAGGGTTTCAGACATCGCGCGCTCTCCGCTTCACATCCTCGCACGCCATCAGGATCGCCTCGGGGGTCGCCGGCGCGTCGAGATCGGGGAACACCCTGTAGTCGCCAACACTCGCCACCGCCTGAGTGATCGCCGAATGGACCGAGATCGCCAGCATCAGCGGCGGCTCGCCCACGGCCTTGGAACGGTGGACCGTGGCCTCGACATTGCGCCCGGCCTTCCAGAGCCGCACGTCCAGGTGCGCCGGACGGTCGCCGCAGGTGGGGATCTTGTAGGTCGACGGCGCGTGGGTCCGCAGGCGCCCTTGGGCGTCGAACACCAGCTCCTCGGTGGTCAGCCAGCCCATGCCCTGAATAAAGCCGCCCTCGATCTGCCCCAGATCCAGCGCCGGATTCAGTGACTTGCCCACGTCGTGCAGGATGTCGGCGCGGGTGACCTTCATCTCGCCGGTCAGGGTGTCGATCAGCACCTCGCTGCACGCCGCCCCATAGGCGAAGTAGTAGAACGGTCGGCCCGTATGGGTGGCGCGGTCGTAGTGGATCTTGGGCGTCGCGTAGAAGCCGGTGGCCGACAGCGAGATCCGCGCCAGATACGCCTGACGAACGAAAGCCTCGAACGCCAGGGTCTGGCCGCCCACCCGCACGCCGTCGGGCGTGAAGGCGACGTCGCTGGGGGCCACGTCCCACTTGGCGGCCGCGAAATCCACCAGCCGCGCCTTGATCGTCTCGGCTGCGTTGAGGGCCGCCATGCCGTTGAGGTCTGCGCCAGAAGAGGCGGCGGTCGCCGAGGTGTTGGGCACCTTGTCGGTGACGGTCGAGGTGATCTTCACCCGCGAGACATCGACCCGGAAAGCCTGGGCGACGATCTGGGCGACCTTGGTGTTCAGCCCCTGCCCCATCTCGGTCCCGCCGTGGTTCAGCATGATCGAGCCGTCGGCATAGAGGTGGATCAGGGCGCCGGCCTGGTTCAGGTGGGTGGTGGTGAACGAGACGCCGAACTTCACCGGCGTCAGGGCGATGCCCTTCCTCAGTACGGGACTGGCTTTGTTGAACGCCTCGATTTCGCGACGGCGCGCCGCGTAGTCGCACGAGGCCGCCAGCTCATCGATCAGCTGCGGCGCGACATTGTCCTCGACCACCTGGTGGTAGGGCGTGAGGTTTCGCCCCTCGCCGCCATAGAGGTTGCGCCGACGCACCTCCAGGGGGTCCAGCCCCGTGGCGGCGGCGACCGCGTCCATGATCCGCTCGATCGCGATCATGCCCTGCGGCCCTCCAAAGCCGCGGAAGGCGGTGTTGGAGACCGTGTGGGTCCGATAGCGGTGCGAGACGATCTCGACCGCCGGCAGATAGTAGGCGTTGTCGGCGTGGAACATCGCGCGGTCGTTGATCGCCGGCGAAAGGTCGGTCGTGGCCCCACAGCGCGACGATAGCTCCAGCGACAGACCGGTCAGCCGGCCCTCGTCATCGAAGCCGACATCGTACGCCGCCTCGAAGTCGTGTCGTTTGCCGGTCATGACCATGTCTTCGTCGCGATCAGGACGCGCCTTGGCCGGACGGCCGGTCTTGACCGCCACCAAGGCGGCGGCGGCGGCGAACAGCGAGGCCTGCGTCTCCTTGCCGCCAAAGCCCCCGCCCATGCGGCGCACCTCGACGGTGACGCAATGGTCGGGCTTGCCCAGCACGCGGGCGATCAGGTGCTGCACCTCGGTGGGATGCTGGGTGGACGACCAGACGTGGACGTCGCCGTCTTCGCGCGGGGTCGCCAGGGCGATCTGGCCTTCTAGATAGAAGTGGTCCTGGCCGCCGATCGCGAACTGGCCTTTCACGCGACGCGGTGCGGCGGCAAGCGCGGCCTGCGCGTCGCCGCGCGCCATGCGCTGGCTGGCCTCGATCTTCAGGTCCATCTCCCGGGCGGCGGCGATGTCGATGGCGGCCGGCAGGTCCTCGTAATCCACCACAGCCTTGGCGGCGGCGGCGCGGGCGGCGGCCAGCGAGGCCGCCGCGACCGCGAACAGGCTCTGCCCCACGCAATAGACCTCGCCGTCAGCGAACAGTCGGTCGTCGTGAATGACGGGGCTGACGTCGTTCTCGCCGGGGATGTCCTCCGCCGAGAGCACCAGCACCACGCCCGGCGCGGCGCGGACCGCCGACAGGTCCATCCGCGTGATCCGGGCATGAGCCTTGGTGCTAAGGCCGAAGGCCACATGCAGCAGGCCGGCGGGCTCAGGCATGTCGTCGATATAGACGGCGGAGCCGGCCACATGGCGCGCGGCGCTGTCATGCGGCAAGGGGGCGTGAACGCCCTGCGGAGGAGCCTTGTTCGGCGCGGCGGCGGCGGAGTCAGCCATGGGCGCTCTCCGGCGTGACGCGGGCCTCGACGCCTTCCGCCTCCAAGAACACCTTGCGCAGCATGTTCCGCGCCGCCAGGGCGCGATAGGCGGCTGAAGCGCGCATGTCGCTCATCGGCGTGTAGTCTGTGTCGAGCGCGGCCATCGCCGCTTCGATCGTCGCCTCGCTCCAGGGACGGCCGGTCAAGGCGGCCTCGCAGGCCCTAGCTCGCCTGGGCGTGCCCGCCATGCCGCCGAACGCGATACGCGCGTCGGTCACCAGACCGTCCTCGACGGCCAGCGAGAACGCGCCGCACACCGCCGAGATGTCCTGGTCGAAACGCTTGGACAGCTTGAAGACCTTGAAGATGCGGCCTGCGTCGAGCCTGGGCGCTATGACGGCCTCGACGAATTCGCCAGGCCGCCGGTCCTGCTTGCCGTAATCGAGGAAGAAGTCCTCCAGCGCCAGCTCGCGCCGCTCGTCACCCTGACGCAGCACGAGGCGCGCGCCCGCAGCGATCAAGGCCGGCGGCATGTCGCCGATCGGCGAGCCGTTGGCGATGTTGCCGCCGATCGTGCCGCTGTTGCGCACCTGGGTGGAACCCAGGCGACGCATCATCACGCCCAGATCTGGATAAAGCGCAGAAATCGCGTCGAGGGCGTCGACATAGCGAACCCCGGCGCCGATGCGCAGACCCTCGGCCGTTTCCTCCAGCGCCTTGAGCTCGGCGACTTCGGAAAGGCTGATCAGGGTCGGCAGCCCGCGTCGCTGCTTGGTGACCCATAGGCCGACATCTGTCGCCCCCGCGACGATCGTCGCGTCGGGATGCGCCAGATAGGCCTCGGCCAAGTCTGCGAGCGAACGCGGCGCCAGCCAGGTGCGGGTGACGCCGTGGATCTCGTCCTCGAACGTCAGGCGCAGCATGGTCTCGTCACGGACGATCGACAGGTCGACCTCGGGCGGCGCTTCGGCCTCGACGCTCTGGGCGACCTCGATGATCGGTCCATAGCCGGTGCAGCGACACAGATTGCCGGCCAGCACCTCGCCTACCGCCGCGTCCGCGCCCTTGGCTCCGACCGCGCGGCCGTACAGCGACATGACGATGCCCGGCGTGCAGAAGCCGCATTGCGAGCCATGCTTGTCGACCATGGCCTGCTGAACCGGATGCAGGGCCTGGTCACACCCGGCCTTGGCGCCCAGGCTCTCCACCGTCATCAGCGCCTTGCCGTGCAGCATGGGCAGTAACTGGATGCAGCTGTTCACCGCCCGCCAGGAGACGCCCTCCCCGTCAGGCTCGCCGACCAGCACCGTGCACGAGCCGCAGTCGCCCTCGGCGCAACCCTCCTTGGTCCCCGTGCGGCGCAGCGGGCCGCGCAGATGCTCCAGGAGCGTGGTCGTCGGATTGGCGCCGCGAACCTCCTGCATCTCGCCATCGAGCAGGAACCGGATCACATCGCCCATCAGCTGCCCCGGTAGGTCGAGTAGCCGTAGGGCGAGACCAGCAAGGGCACGTGCCAGTGCTGCTCGGTGTTCGACACGGAAAAGTCGATCACGACGATATCGAGGAACGGCGGATCGCTGACCGGCGCCCCCGATGCCTTGAAGTGCTCGCCGATCGCGAATTCGAGGCGGTAGCGACCGATCTGGAGGTCCTCGCCGGCGACAAGCCGCGCACGCCCGTCGGCGTCCGTGCGGAGTTCCGCCAGCGCCTGCTCCTGATCACCGTCACGGCGCGACACCCTGACCCCGACGTTCGCCGCCGGCTTTCCGGCCGCCTGATCGAGGATATGTGTCGTCAGTCCGCTCATGCGCTGTCCCTTGAAGGTGCTCACCGAGCGATGCTCGGTCGCTCCGGGCGCCCTGTCCAGCGCCTAACCCG
>NCDQ01000044.1:10778-14252 GCA_002280275.1 Caulobacter vibrioides
GGCATTATATAATAGTTTTATTACTTAGCGGATCCGAAATTGGCGAGACGCTCGCGATGCGCTTGGTACCGCTACCAAGAAAAAACACAGATCGGGCGGCGAAGGGTTGGAATTGCCGCGCCAACACCGCTAGCAAGGCTCGTGACGCCTCGCGCTCAGACGAGGCAGGATAACCGCGCCGCGCAGGCCGCCCAGAGGAACGATCGATGGACGAGGATTTCCGCAAAGCCGCTCTGGACTATCACCGGCTGCCGCGACCCGGGAAACTGGCGATCGAGGCCACCAAGCGGATGGCGACCCAGCGCGACCTCGCCCTCGCCTATTCGCCCGGCGTCGCCGCCCCGTGTCTGGCCATCGCCGAGAACCCCGAGCTCGCCCGCGACTACACCGCGCGTGGCAATCTTGTGGCCGTGATCTCGAACGGCACCGCCGTGCTGGGCCTGGGCGACATCGGCCCGCTGGCGTCCAAGCCGGTGATGGAAGGCAAGGCTGTCCTCTTCAAGAAGTTCGCCGGCATCGACGTGTTCGATATCGAGGTCGACGCCAAGGATCCCGACCACTTCATCGAGGTGGTGGCGGCGCTCGAGCCCACCTTCGGCGGCGTAAACCTCGAGGACATCAAGGCTCCCGAGTGCTTCGTCATCGAGCGCAAGCTGCGCGAGCGGATGAACATCCCGGTCTTCCACGACGACCAGCACGGCACCGCCATCGTCTGCGCCGCAGCCGTCCGCAACGCCCTGCTCGTCCAGGGCAAGGCGCTGAAGGACGTCAAGCTGGTGACCTCGGGCGCCGGCGCTGCGGCCCTGGCCTGCGTCGACCTCTTGGTCTCGATGGGCCTGCCGGTCGAGAACGTCACCCTGACCGACATCAAGGGCGTCGTGCACGCCGGCCGCGAGCCGGACATGCCCGACAACATGGCCCGCTACGCCCGCCAGACTGACGCTCGGACCCTGCCCGAAGTGCTTCCGGGCGCGGATATCTTCCTGGGCCTCTCGGCCCCGCGCGTCTTCAAGCCGGAGTGGCTGCCCCTATTGGCGCCCAATCCACTGATCCTGGCCATGGCCAATCCCGAGCCGGAGATCCTGCCCGAGCTGGTCTATGAGACGCGTCCCGACGCGATCATGGCCACCGGCCGCAGCGACTACGCCAACCAGGTCAACAACGTCCTGTGCTTCCCCTTCATCTTCCGGGGCGCGCTGGACGTCGGCGCCAGCGAGATCAACGAGGCGATGAAGGTCGCCGCCGTCGAGGCCATCGCCGAGCTGGCGCGCGCCGAGGCTTCCGAAGTGGTCGCCAGCGCCTATGGCGGCGCCGCGCCGGTGTTCGGCTCACAGTACATCATCCCCAAGCCGTTCGACCCGCGGCTAATCCTGCAGATCGCCCCGGCCGTGGCCAAGGCGGCCATGGACAGCGGCGTCGCCACCCGGCCGATCGCCGACTTCGACGCCTATCAGGCCGAGCTGGAGCTGTTCGTCTATCGCTCCGGCCAACTGATGCGCCCGGTGTTCGAGCGCGCCCGCAAGCAACCCGTAAAGGTCGCCTACGCCGAGGCCGAGGACGAGCGCGTGCTGCGCGCCGTGCAGACCGTTGTCGATGAGGGCTTGGCTTATCCGGTGCTGGTCGGTCGCCGCGAGGTGATCGCCGGCAAGATCGAGGAATTGGGTCTTCGCCTCGCGGGCAAGGTCGAGATCGTCGACCCCCAGGCCGACAAGGCGCTCTTCGCGCCGATCATCGCCGACTACCAGCGCCTCGTCGGCCGTCGCGGCGTTCCGCCGATCGCCGCCGAGCGCCGGGTCACGGGTCGCCGAACTGTGGCCGCGTCCATGCTGCTGGCGTCGGGCTATGTCGAGGCGGCCCTGGTCGGCGGCAGCGGCGACTGGTGGCAGCACATGAAGTACGCTCTGCCGATCATCCCGCGCCGCGACAATGTCAGCCGGGTGTATGCGATGTCGTCGCTGATCCTGGACAAGGGCACGCTGTTTTTTTGCGACACCCACGTCAATGTCGATCCGACCGCCGAGCAGATCGCCGAATGCACCCAGCTTGCGGCCGAGGCCGTGCGGCGCTTTGGCCTGACGCCCAAGGCGGCGCTGCTGTCGCATTCCTCGTTCGGCGCCAGCGACTCGCCGACCGCGCGCAAGATGCGCGAAGCCCTGGCCCTGCTCCGCGTTCAGGCGCCGGATCTCGAGGTCGACGGCGAGATGCACGCCGACGCGGCGCTGAGCCAGCATCTGCGTGATCGTCTTGTCGCCGACAGCCCCTTGAAGGGCTCAGCCAATCTGCTGGTCATGCCGACGCTCGATGCCGCCAATATCGGCCTGACCCTGCTGAGCGCAGCGACGGAGTCTCTGCTGGTCGGTCCTGTCCTGCTGGGCATGGCCAAGCCGCTGCACGTGCTGATCCCCAGCGTCACCGCGCGCGGCATCGTCAACCTCACGGCTCTGGCGGTGAACCAGGCGGTGTCGGAGCGAACGACGCACGAGCCGGCCTGACGCTTCTGAAACGGCAAAAGGCCCCGCGCGACGCGTCAGCGTCGAGCGGGGCCTTCCGAAGCTCTCTGAAAAGGCCGTCCCTCCGGGGCGGCCTTTTCTGGTCCTGGCGTCTTAGAGGATGCGCAGGTTGCCGGCCGAGGTCTTGCCCGAGCGACGGTCTTGCTCAAGCTCGTAACCGACTTGCTGGCCTTCGTTCAGGCCGCGCAGACCAGCGCGTTCCACGGCCGAGATGTGCACGAACACATCGCCGCCGCCGTTGTCCGGCTGGATGAAACCGAAGCCCTTGGTGGTGTTGAACCACTTCACGACGCCCGTGCCGCTCTCGCCGGTGCCGGCCGAGAAGCCGCCGCCGCCGCCGCCGCGCGGAGCGTCAAAGCTACGCTGGGGGCGCGGGCTACGGCCAGCGCCACCACCAGCGGGGACAGCGCCATGGCCCGTCACGCGCAGCTGACCCGCCGAGGTCTTGCCCGAGCGGCGGTCTTCTTCCAGTTCGTACGCGACTTGATCACCTTCGTTCAGACCCGCCAGGCCCGAGCGTTCAACCGCGGCGATGTGGACGAACACGTCCTGGCCGCCGTCCTCGGGCTGAATGAAGCCAAAGCCCTTGGCCGGGTTGAACCACTTAACGACACCGTTCGCCATATTATCCTCAAACACCTCAATCGACGGGCTGATAGTCGGCCCGCGTCCTTCCGAGGGAAGTCATGACGCAAAACCTCGGAGCGCGCTATGGGCTTTGAGCGGAGAAAGTTGGCGGAATGCCTTTGAAGGCCAGAAAAATTCGCGCTTCAGGCGGTGAGCGTTGCCAAAATGCCGCTACAAGTTGCGACATCGATACACAAAAGCCCCGACCAAATGGACGGGGCCAGCAACTCAGGATCCTTGGGTGCGGGGACAGGATTTGAACCTGTGACCTTCAGGTTATGAGCCTGACGAGCTACCGGGCTGCTCCACCCCGCGTCAGGGTGTTGAGTGATTGTGG
>NCDQ01000444.1 GCA_002280275.1 Caulobacter vibrioides
GCTCAGGGCCAGCTTGGGCGGGCCGGCGTCGGTCTCCGCCCACCAACGCCCGGCGACGACGCCGGCGTTCTTGGGCTCCTTGGCCAGGGTCGACAGGCTGATGTCGTTGTCGAACGCCCATCGCGCAGACGGCTTGACGCTCTTCGGATCGATCGGCTTGCCCTTCACCGCAATGATGCGGCCCGTCACGAACGGCATGCGCAGATAGGTGTCTTCGGTCAGCGGCCCCATGACGGAGGCCGCCGTCGCATCGAAGGTAGCGGCCTGATCGGCCGGTATCTCGGTGAACACCATGGCCGGCGCGGTGCGCGGGGCCACGTCGCTGACCTGTGCCAGGAGCGCCGACTGGATCAGCACCACGCACGCCAGCAAGGCGACGCCCAGGCCGATCGCCGGGCTGGCCGTTCGCGCCGCTGAGCGAGGGCCGGCCAGATTGGCGAGACCCAGCTTGGCGGGGCCCCGGGTGAGACCCCGCGCCTTACCGGCCGCCCAGGCGGCGGACCGGCCTAGCGCAGCGAGCAGGCCGAACGACACCGCCACGCCAGCGATCATGATCGCGGCGGCGATCGGAGTTGGCGCCGTGGCGACCGCCAGCGCGGCCAGGCCCAGGCCCGACAGAGCCGCGCCGATCGTCTCGACGCCAAGCGGCAGCCGTCCCTTGGGCGCGCGGCGGAACAAGGCGGACGGCGGCGTGACCCGCGCCCGCGCCAGCGGAAGCAGCGAGAACGCCGCAGCGGCCAGGAAGCCGAACAGCGCGGCTTTGGCCAGGGGCAGGGGATAGATCTTGAACAGCGCGGGCACCGGCAGGCTGGAGCCCGCCAGCTGCCCCAGGATCAGGGGCGCGGCGCCGCCGACGACGAGGCCGATCGCGATCCCCAGCAGAGCCAAGACCGCGATCTGGATCAGGTGCAGATCGCGGATCAGGCCGCTCTGCGCGCCCAGGGCTTTCAGCACGGCGATCGCCGGCTCCCGCGCGGAGAGGTAGGCGGAGACCGCCCCCGCCACACCCAGGCCGCCCGCGACCAGCGAGGCCAGGCCGATGAAGCCCAGGAAGTATTCGAGCTGGTCGATCAGCCTGCGCGCGCCCGGCGCGGCGTCCAGACGGTCGCGCACCCGCATCCGCGAGTCCGGCAGCGAGGCCTGCACCGCCTTGCCAATCGCGCGGGGGTCTTGACCGGGCGCGAGCGCGATCCGCACGGTCCGGCTCGTCAGGCCGCCGGGCGCCAGCAGGCCGGATCCCTCGAGCACGTCGCCCCGGACCAGGACGCGGGGTGCGATGGCGAAGCCGCGCGACAGGCCGTCGGGCTCGCCGGTCAACCGTGCGCCCACGACCAGCGTCATCGGGCCGGCCTCGAACCGGTCGCCGATCTTGAGGTTCAGGCGATCCATGAGCGCCGGCTCCACCGCCGCGCCAGGTACCCCGTTCCGGTCGGCCAGGGCGGTTTGCAGGTTCGGCGCGCCTTCGAGCGTCACGGCGCCGGCGAGCGGAAACTGTCCGTCCACGCCGCGCAGATTGACCAGCCGGCGCTCGCCGCTGGGGGCCTGGGCCATGGCGCGGGCGGTGGCCGCATAGGTGGTTACGCCCAGCTTGTCGAACGTCTGACGCTCCTTGGGCGTGAAGTCGCGGTTCTCGATCGAGAACGCCAGGTCGCCGCCTAGGATCTCACGCGCCTGGCTGGCCAGGCCCTGGCGGAAGGCTTCGGCCGTCGAGCCGGCGGCCGCGATGGCCGCGACGCCCAGCGCCAGGCAAGCCAGAAAGATGCGGAAACCGCGCACGCCCGAGCGCAGTTCGCGGGCGGCGAGGCGGAAGGCGAGGGGCGTGCGGCTCACGAGACGATCCGTCCGTCGGCCATCCGCACGATCCGGTCAGCCCGGGTGGCCAACACGGGGTCGTGGGTCACCATCACCATCGCTGCGCCGACCTCGGTCACCAGATTGAACATCAGGTCCGCGACCGACGTCGCGGTGGCGCCGTCGAGATTTCCCGTGGGCTCGTCGGCGAAGAGCAGGGCGGGGCGGGCGGCGAGGGCGCGAGCCAGGGCCACGCGCTGCTGTTCACCCCCGGAGAGCTGATGGGGGTAGTGGGTCAAGCGGCCCGACAATCCAACCCGGCCGAGCCAATCACGCGCCGTCGCCATCGCGTCCCGCGCGCCGTCGATCTCGAGCGGCGTCGAGACGTTTTCCTCGGCGGTCATGTTCGGCAGCAGATGAAACGACTGGAAGACCAGGGCCGCGCGACCGCGACGCAGGCGGGCGCGGCCGTCCTC
>NCDQ01000445.1 GCA_002280275.1 Caulobacter vibrioides
ATCGTCAACCCCACCGCCTGCATCCTCTCTGCTGCCATGATGCTGCGCTACTCCTTTGGCGGCCGGACCGTCCTGGAACATGTTGTTGTTGGGATAGGAGATCAGGCCGATCTCCTGGTCGGTGAAGCTGTGGCCGCCGTAGATGAAGTCGTCCTCCTCCCAGAAGCGGCGGTTCATCTCAAGGCCCATCTTGACCTGGCCCGAATAGGGCACGGCCTTGATGGCGGCCATCATCTCGTCGGTCACGGCCAGATCCATCTGGCCCAGAATCCCCAGCGGGATCGTACAGACGCACCAGTCGCCCTTGGCCTCGGTGACCTTGCCCGTGACGGTGTCGGCGTAGGTGACGACCACGCCCTTGTCGTCCTGGGCGATCTTGCTGACCTTGGCGTTGTAGGTGATCAGGCCCTCGACCTGCTTGGCGAAGGCCTTGCCGATCATGTCCATGCCGCCCACAGGCTGGAACATGGTGGTCTGCATCTCGTGGTTCATGAAGAAGCCCATCGAGGTCCAGACCTGCGGGTCCAAGACGTCGTGCAGGCTGTAGAGGTCGTCGGACGGGATCGGCGCGCCGTCCACCCCGCCGCCGCCGGGCCGCTTGAAGCCCCGGTGCGAGGAGGTCCGCAGCGAGGCGGCGTACTTGTAGTCCTTGTCCAGCATGCCCCAGCCCTTCAGGGCTTCCAGCAGGCGGTCGCGGTCTTCGGGCGTGACCGCGTCGTCCAGGGCCTTGGCGTTGACCGACTTGGCCAAGAGCTCGGCGATATTGCCCTCGAAGTCCGCGGCGGCGGCGTTGAAGCGCACCGGCTTGCCGCCGAAGGCCTGGGACGAGTGGATCCAGCCCGAATGGTTGAACTGGATGAACGGCTCCAGGGCCACGCCGAACTGCTTGCAGTAGTGCAGCAGGGTCCGGTGGTGGTGGGGAATGCGCCAGGGGCCGGGATTGAAGTAGTTGCCGGCCGCGTAGCCCACCTTCTGGGTCGCGCCGCCCAGCTCGGTATAGGTGTCGCCGCCCCGCAGCGACCAGTTGCGGCCGCCGGCCCGGTTCTGGAACTCCAGGATGGTGACCTTGTAGCCGGCCTTGCGCAGCTCGAAGGCGGCCAACAGGCCCGCCAGGCCCGCGCCCAGCACGATGACGCTGGCGCCCGGCCGCGCGGCCTGCAGGTTGGGCGGGCCCGGAAAGCGGGTCTCGGCCGCGTGGCCCAGGGTGGTCATGGCCTGATAGAGGGCCGCCGTGCCGCCGACCTTGGCGATGGCGGAAAGAAGCTGACGCCGGGTCGGCGTGCGAGCGCCCGATTGCATGAAACTGATCCCCACGAACCGCCGTACGGGCGGTGCGGGCCTAGGGGCGCACGGGCCGGCGGGCCGGCGCGAGTCCCGGCGCCGCAATGCGGCGAAGCTTGTGAGCGACGCGCCGAATTATCGGCGCCCGGAGCGTCAGGGTGCGCGCGAAGTGGGCGCCGGCCCTACCCCACCACGCGCAGGGCGGGCTTGTCGCCGGCCGCCTGATTCAGCGGGACGGTGAAGTGAAAGCAGGAGCCTTCGCCGGGCGCTGAATGCACGCCGATGGTTCCATCCATCAGCTCGACCAGTTCACGGGATATGGCCAGGCCCAGGCCGGCTCCGTCATGCGGACGGGTCAGCGACGAGTCGACCTGGGAGAAGGTCTTGAAGAGGTTCGGCAAGTGCTCGGGCGCGATGCCAAGGCCGGTGTCCTCGACCTCGAACCGCAGGCCGCCCTTGCCGGCGCGCCGCACCCGGACGGTGACCGAACCCTCCTCGGTGAACTTGACCGCATTGGCCACCAGATTGCCCAGCACCTGTCGCAGGCGCACCGGATCGCCGGTCCAGCGACCGCGCAGCGCCGGGTCAAGATCGACAGCCAGCAGCAGCCCCTTGGCGGCCGCAGCGCCTGAGAAGGCGACGCAGGAGGCCTCCACCAGCGCGGCGAGGTCGAAGATCTCCGACCTCAGGCGCACGCCGCCGTGCTCCAGCCGGGCGATATCGAGAATGTCGTTCAGCAGGGCCAGCAACGCCTGGCCAGACTCCTCGAGGATGCGCAGGCGCTTGGCCTGCGGCTCGGACAGGGTGTCGGCGGCCATGACCTGGGCCATGCCCAGCACCCCGTTGAGGGGCGTGCGGACCTCATGGCTCATATTGGCCAGGAACCGCGTCTTGGCGGCGTCGGCGGCCTCGGCCGCTTCCTTGGCGGCGATCAGGGCCAGGCGCGCCGCTTCCATCTTGGCCAGGGCCTCGGCGACGCGCTG
>NCDQ01000446.1 GCA_002280275.1 Caulobacter vibrioides
TTGAGGCTCTCGACCTCGTTCTCCTGGATGCCGCCGGCGTCGACCAGCATGACCGCGCCCAGGTCACGAGTCGCGGCGGTGGCGTAGATCGGTCCCTCGAACCCCGCCAGCATCAGCTTGGGTAAAAGACCCGAATGGTCGATGTGGGCGTGGGTCAGCAGTACGGCGTCTACCTGTCCCGCGTCGAATGGGAACGGCTGATAGTTCAGGGCCTTCAAGGTCTTGGAGCCCTGGAACATGCCGCAGTCGATCAGCACGGTGGCGTGCGGCGTGACCAGCCGCGCGCAGAAGCCGGTGACGCAGCCCGCCGCGCCGTGGAAGGTCAAGCTGAGAGTCATTCGGTGGCCTTCCTGGGTCAATGAGCCTCGACAAAGGCTTGCACCGCCCCGCGCCGCCCTGATCTAGGTCAAGTCCGCGCGGCGGTAGCCGCATAGTCTGCGCTTCGACGCAAATTGCGAGCGACCGTTGTGACCGAAGTTCCCCCGCCTCCCGCAGCCCCCGACGCCCAGGCCCAGCTGAACTCGCCATCGTATCGGCTGGCGGCGCTGGACCAGGACTTTCTGCTGGGCGAGTCGATGCGGGGCGTGCGGTTTCTGCTGGAGTTCGCCAAGGCCGACGAGGCTCTGCGCCGCTGGGGCGTGCGCTCGACCATCGTGGTGTTCGGCAGCGCCCGGGTGCGCGAGGACGGACCACCGCAGCGCGCCCGCTGGTACGCCGAGGCGCGGCGCCTCGGCCGCATCGTCTCCGAGCGCGGCGGGGCCAAGCACCAGAACGGCGACAAGGTCCGCGACAACGTCATCGCCACAGGCGGCGGGCCCGGCTTGATGGAAGCCGCCAACCGGGGGGCCTTCGAGGCCGGCGCGCCGTCGATCGGCTTCAACATCACCCTGCCCCACGAGCAGGTCCCCAACCCGTACTGCACGCCGGACCTGACGTTCCGCTTCCACTATTTCGCGATGCGGAAGATGCACCTGGCCATGCGGGCCAATGCGCTGGTGGTGTTCCCGGGCGGCTTTGGCACGTTCGACGAACTGTTCGAGATCCTGACCCTGCGCCAGACCGACAAGGCGCCGCCGATCCCGATCGTGCTGTTCGACGAGGCCTACTGGCGGTCGATCATCAACTTCGAAGCCCTGGTCGAGCACGGCATGATCGCTGCGGCCGACCTTGAGCTGATCCATTTCGCCGACGACGCCGAGGCGGTATGGGCTGCGTTGCTCCGCTGCGGCCTCAAGACGCCGACCAGCGCCTAGCTCAGCAGATGCCGCACGGTGGAGCGCAGCACGTCCGTCAGGGCGTCGCGGTCAAGATCGGGGTGGTTGACGGCGCGCAGCAGCAGGCCGTCGAAGATCAGACCGACCACCTCGCAGCGCGCCTGGAACTCGGCCTCGCTCCATTCGGGCTTGCGGTCGCGCTCCATCATGGTGCGCGCCAGACTGCGCTCCTGCTCGTCGGCATAACGCACGATCGCGGCGACCTTGGGATTGCGAGCCGCTTCGGCCACGACCTCCAGCGCCAGGGCGGCGCGGCGAGGGTCGAAGCACTTGTCGACGCCCTCGGGCAGGTGGTCCTCGATCGCGTCGAGCAGCGTACCCGGCTGGCTTTCCATCTCGGCGAACTTGTCGCGCATCTCGGCCAGGTCCTGGGCGACGATGGCGGCGATGATCGCCTCCTTGTTCTCGAAGTAGCGATAGATCTGCCCGACGCTGAGGCCGGCGGCCTTGGCGATGTCGGCCATGCTGGCGCCGTGGAAGCCCGACTGGCGCACGCGCTCGCACGCCGCGTCCAGGATCTGCTGGCGGCGTATTTCCGGCGACGGGCGGCCCGATTGCGGTTCGTCAGACATCGAAAGTCCTGTTCGGCATTACATTTCCGCTAGGTCAGGCCAAACTGTCGGCGCTGGGTGTTGACTTGCGACACTCGCGCTCCTATGTCCAGCCCGCTTGAGAATGAACGTTCATTCTCAAATTGTTCATCATACCGGCCGCGTCAAGGGTAATAGCCCACGCGGTCCTCGCCTCCCGGGGTCAAACATGCACTTCCAACGCTCGGTCGCGGCGACGACCGTGGGACTCGCCGCCATTGCGCTCACCCTCTCCGCCTGCGGCCAGAAGCCCGGCGGAGGCGGCATGGGCATGGGAGGCCCGACCGAGGTCGGCTACATCGTCGTCCAGTCGCAGCCCGTGGGCCTGACGACGGAACTGGCCGGCCGCACCTCGGCCTATCTGGTTTCGGAAGTCCGCCCGCAGGTCAGCGGCGTCG
>NCDQ01000447.1 GCA_002280275.1 Caulobacter vibrioides
TGCTGGACACCGGTGTCAGGCGGCTTAGACAGAAAGTCGAGAGTCTCCGGGAGGACCCCATGCTGAGCCGTCGACAAGCCCTCGCGGGCGCCGCCGCTGCGGGCGCGACCCTGACGGCTGGCGAGGCGCGGGCGGCGGGAGACCCCGCGCTCAAGGCGTTGCTGGATAAGTTGGCCAAGGGCGGTTCGGCCGCCGAGCGCCTGGCGGCGCTGAAGGTGTTTCCGGCGGAGGGCTTGTCGGCCCATGCGCGGCTTGATCGTGACGCGGTGCTGCGGGCGCTGGAGACTGAAGCCCAAATCGCCCGGCTGTTTCCGTTCACCGGCGGGTCGAGCTCGCCTTACGCGGTCACGACCCGGGCTGGCGGCTGGCTGCGGGCCGGCGAAGCGATCAAGGCGGGCGGCGAGGCCGTGAACGCCCTGGCCCGACGGGTTGAGGCCGAGACCGAAAAGCTCCGCGCCGACTCCGGTCTCGGGGTGATCCCGCCGGGCTTCGTGATCGACAAGGTCGTGACGGGGTTGGGGAAGGCGACCATCGGCGCGCCTGAGCGCCTGGCGAAGGCCCTAACTGCGCAAGCCCAGGTGTTGACGGCGCTGAAGCCTCAGGCCGGCGACGGCGGCGTTCGCTTCAAGGACGCCGAGACCTATTACGCGCTAGTCTTGAAGGCCAATCTCGGCGTGGCGATCACGCCCGCCGAGGCGCACGCCAAGGGCTTGGACGCCTGCCGGCGCCTCTCGGCCCGGGCCGACGCCCTGCTTCGAGCGCGGGGGCTGACCAAGGGCGGTGTGGGCGCGCGCCTGACGGCGTTGTCGCGCGATCCCCGGTTTCTCTACAGCGATGATGATGCGGGTCGGGACCGCCTGGTGGCCGACATGAACCGCTGGCTCGACAAGGCCAAGGCGCGTCTGCCCCGGTCCTTCAGCGCCATTCCCAAGGGGGCTTGGGCGACGAGGGTTGCGCGCATGTCGGCCGCCGATGAGGCCGCGGCGCGGCAGGGCTACCGTGAAGCCCCGAGCTTCGATGGAAGCCGATCCGGAACCTACTTCGTCGATCTGGCCGCCATTCGCAGCCGGCCCAGCTGGACGCTGCCCAGCGTCGCCCACCACGAGTGCGTGCCGGGCCACATGCTGCAGATCCCCATGGAGGAGGGCGCGGGCGCCCATCCGTTACGCACGCGCCTGGCCTGTCCGGGGTTCAGCGAGGGCTGGTCGATCTATGCCGAGCAACTGGCTGACGAGGAGGGCGCCTTCGCCGGCGATCCGCTGGCTGAGCTGGGTTATCTGCAATGGATGCTGTTCCGAGCGGGGCGGCTGGTGATCGACACCGGCTTGCACGCCAAGGGCTGGAGCCGGGCCAAGGCCGAGGCCTGGTTCGCCGACCTGCAGGGCCCGCCGCCGGTCTTTGCGCCGATCGCCCAGGATGTGGAGCGCGCCGCCATTGGACCGGGCGCTGCGGCGGGGCAGGGCTTGGCCTGGCTGGAACTGGTCGCGCTTCGCGAGACCGCGCGCCGCCGGCAGGGGCGGGCGTTCGATATCAAGAGCTTCCACAGCGCGGTGCTGTGGCCAGGGACGTTGCCGCTGGCGATGCTGCGCGACCGCGTCCTGCTCTGAAACGAAGAACGCCGCCCGGCGGGCTGGCCGGGCGGCGTTCGACGTTCCGCCGAAGAGGGTTAGTTCTGCGGCGGAGCGCCTTCCGGCGGCGGACCCGGAGGGGGGCCTTCGCCCTGCTGCATCCGGCGCTGGCGCATGGTCTCGAAGGCCGTCTTCAGCTCGTCGAGCATGATCTTGCCGTCCTTGTTGGCGTCGATCATGGCGAAGCGGTCTTCGGGGCGGCCCGCGCCCGTCCATTCGGCCTTGTCGACGGCGCCGTCGCTGTTGGCGTCCCAGCGCTTGAAGACGTCTTCAGGCGCAGGCATGCCGCGCGGCGGACCGCCTTGCTGGGCTATGGCGGCGCCCGCCACCAGGGTGGTGAGCGAAGCGAACGCAACGAAAAGTGTGCGGCGCATGGGTGATTTTCCTCTTCTGCGATCTCTCGCGGCCTGTCATCGGCCGCGAACATTGCGGGTGTGTTTCGGGAATGAGGCCAGCGTCGGGCCAGGCCTCGTGCTCTGGGAACGCTCCGGGTGACACGAAACTGTCGTATCGGGTCGATAGGCGGTCTTTAGGTCGGCTTTGAGGCGGAACAATGCGGAAGCGGTTGAAGGGCTCGGTTCCTGAGCGTCCCCGGAATGCTCCAGCCCGCGCCGCTGAGACCGAATTGATC
>NCDQ01000448.1 GCA_002280275.1 Caulobacter vibrioides
GCTGATGAGTTCGTCGGGAAGCCGGCGATCGACCTATTGCTTCCGCCACACCTATGCGACGTTCCGCCTGACCGAAGGCGTCGATGTCTATTTCCTGTCCAAGCAGATGGGCACGTCGGTGAAGATGATTGAGGACCACTACGGCCACATCAATACGGTGAAGAATGCCGAGCGCATTCTCCAGGGGCTTCCTGGGTGGCAACCGATCTCAACCGCCGCCCCGCTCGCGCAAAACGGCCGCCTGGAGGCGGACGGCGCGGAGCGGCCTTCCTTGGCTTAGCTGGTCTGTGTCGAGACGCAGGACCGGCATAAAGCGCCGAGTTCGGCGCGCCGGTCCGCCCGGCTCGCGCCCCGTGAATGCGCCGATGGCGCATTTTAGCGGGGCAACAATGCCGGGCGCAGCCCGACCGAGCGGTGCCACTATGATCCCATATGTGGTGATGGATGGGTCAGACGCAGGCGTTGAGACTGCACAGGAAGCCTCGGTAGCGTAGATCTCCCGCACCAAGACCGTCGCAAAGGTAGCGCGTGAAAGACTCTACCTGATCTGCCGGCCCTTAGCCATCCGTATAGTGACGATCGTTAGCTTAGCGGCCCTCAGATAGAGCGTCGCAGGAATGCGAAACCCCACATCCTTGTCTTCCGCCCAAGCCAGGACAGTCTCCAGATCGACAAACAGCCGCACGTCCACCTCCCCGCGCCGCCCGGTTGGCGTGACCACGAATTTCTCAATGAGCGCGCGGAGCGCCGTCGCCGCTTCGGTGCGGTCGGCCGGGTTGTTCAACGCCTCGCCCAACCGTTCGACCTTGCGGCGATAGCCCGCCTCGTCGGCCGGCAAGCGCGACCAAGTCACCTTCAGAGCGGTCAGGCTAGCAGGGCCTGGGCCGCGAGAAGGCTTTCCGGCAAGCCAATATCTATGAAGTCGCCATCGAAGATCTTGCCCGCGAGTTGGCCCTTGGCGCTAAGATCTGGAAGGAGGCCGGTCTCCAGCGAGGCCGGGCCGAGGCGCGTCGGTACGACCTGCTTGGTCAGCAGATAGGCTCCACCATTGATCAAGCCCTCGGCGAGATCGGGATCGCGCGGCTGGAACGCCACGACACGTTCATCCTCCAGGCGGATGGTCTCATAGCGATCGGCGGGCGCTACGCGGCGCAGCGCCAGGATGGCGGTAAATGGGTCGATGGCGCCGAGTTCGCGCCAGTCGAAATCAAACCAGGTGTCGCCGTTGATCAGCAGGAAGGTGTCGTCCAGCAAGTCGCGCGCCTGAACCAAGGCCCCAGCGGTGCCAAGGGGATGAGCTTCGACGGACAACGAAACGGTCAGGCCCAACGACTCGGCCAATCCGCTGGCCTCCAAATGGTCGCGTACAACCTCGGAACGATAGCCCGCCAGCAGCAGGACTTGGCTAAAGCCATGTCGCGCCGCCTTGACCAGCAGGTGATCAAGGAAGGGCCGCCCGGCTACCGGCAGCATGGGCTTGGGAACCTCGCGGGTCAGCGCTCCGAGACGCGAGCCCATTCCGCCCACCAGCATGACGCACTGGCTGGTGATCACCTCGGCACGCTCCAGGCCTCGGCGCCCTCGAAGGTCACCTTGGCCGAGCTGGCTTGCCCGCCGGCCGCGTTGAGGGTCGAGATCAGGTGGTAGCGATTTTCGGGGTCGGTGAAGAACATCAGGAAGCCGCCGCCGCCCGCGCCGGAAACCTTGCCGCCCCAGGCCCCTTCCCGGATCGCCAGGTCGAACAGGCGGTCGACGGCGTCGGTCGCCACGCCGCTGGCGGTGCGTTTCTTGGCCGACCAGGAGCGCATCAGGATCGCCGCCATGTCGCGCATGTCGCCGCGCAGCAGGGCGTCTCGCATCAGGGCGGCGTCGGCCTTCAGTTGGTGCATGCTGTCGAGGGTCTCGGCGTTCAGGCCGACCAGGCCCTCGATCTGTTCCTTGATGATGGTGTCGGAGCGCCGCGACTGGCCCGTGAAGCAGATCACAAGGGAGGACTCGAACTCGTTCAAATAGGCGCGCGGCACCCGCAGGGGGCTGACCACCACCTTGTCGTCAGCCAGGAACTCCAGGAAATTCACGCCGCCGAACGCCGCCGCGTATTGATCCTGCCGGCCGCCGTCCAGGCCCAGCTTGCGGCGCTCGATGTCGAAGGCCAGGCGCGCCACGTCGCCTGGGCCGAGCGGCAAATCCAGCGCCACGCGGAAGGCTTCGACCAGCGCCACCACCAGGGCCGAGGAGGAACCAAGCCCTGAACCG
>NCDQ01000045.1 GCA_002280275.1 Caulobacter vibrioides
GAGGGCGCGATCTTCCAGTCCACCTCAGACAGCGAAGTGATCCTTCACCTGATCGCACGGTCCCGAAAGGCGCGGATCGTCGACCGGTTCGTTGACGCCGTCAGCCAGATCGAGGGCGGCTACGCGCTGGTGGCGATCACCAACAAGAAGATGATCGGCCTGCGCGATCCGTTGGGCATCCGCCCGCTGGTCCTGGGCGACCTGGACGGCAAGCCGGTCCTGGCTTCGGAAACCTGCGCCCTCGACATGATCGGCGCCCGCTTCGTCCGCGATATCGAACACGGCGAGATGGTGGTGATCGAAGAGACCGGCATCACCTCGACCAAGCCCTTCCAGACCGCCCCGGCCCGCCCCTGCGTATTCGAGTACGTCTACTTCGCGCGTCCCGACAGCGTCGTGAACGGCCGCTCGGTCTATGGCGTGCGCAAGCGCATGGGCATGAACCTGGCCAAGGAGACCGGCGTCGAGGCCGATGTCGTGGTGCCGGTGCCCGACAGCGGCGTGCCGGCCGCGCTCGGTTACGCGCAGGAGAGCGGCCTGCCCTTCGAGATGGGCATCATCCGCAACCACTATGTGGGCCGCACCTTCATCCAGCCCACCCAGGGCGTCCGCGAGTTGGGCGTTCGGATGAAGCACAGCCCCAACCGCGCCATCCTGGCCGGCAAGCGCGTGGTGCTGATCGACGACTCGATCGTGCGCGGCACCACCTCGCTGAAGATCGTCCGCATGGTGCGCGAGGCCGGCGCCAAGGAGGTTCACCTCCGCTCGGCTAGCCCGCCGATCAAGTGGCCCGATTTCTACGGCATCGATATGCCCGAGCGTGAGCAACTCTTGGCGGCCAACAAGTCGCTGGACGAGATGGCCAAGTTCCTCGAGGTCGACTCGCTGGGCTTCCTGTCCGTGGACGGGCTCTACGACGCCCTGGAAGCTGGTCAGCGCGATCCGGCGACCCCGCAGTTCACCGACCACTACTTCACCGGCGACTATCCGACCCGCCTGACCGACCGCGAGATCGCCGAGGGTCGCAACGAAACCAACGACAAGCAGCTTTCGCTGCTGGTCAGCGCGTGACATATCCCTCGTCCCGCCGCGACTGGGCGGGACGAGGATTTTGTCCATGGGTTTCAAGAGCCTGCTCGATAAGCTGAAGATCGAGCCCTACGTCATCGCCCTGTTCGGCATGGTCGTGCTGGCCTCAGTGCTGCCGGTGCGTGGTGTGGCGGCTGAAGGGCTTTCGGTCATCGTCAAGCTGGCGATCGCCCTGTTGTTCTTCCTGCACGGGGCCAAGCTTTCGCGCGAGGCCGTCATCGCGGGCGTCACCCACTGGCGGCTGCATCTGACGATCCTGGCCTTCACCTTCGTGATGTTCCCGGTGCTGGGCCTTTTCGCCAGCAAGCTGGGCGTCCTGTCGTCGACCCTGGCGGCCGGCATGCTGTTCCTGTGCTGCCTGCCCTCGACGGTGCAGTCGTCGATCGCCTTCACCTCGATCGCGCGGGGCAATGTCGCGGCGGCGGTCTGCGCGGCGTCAGCCTCGAACCTGTTTGGCATCTTCATCACGCCCGTGCTGGTCAGCGTCCTGATGCACACCCAGGGCGGCGCGTCTGGCGGCTGGGAGTCGATCCGGGACATCATCGTCCAGCTCCTTCTGCCGTTCATCGTCGGCCAGCTGGCGCGCCCGCTGGTCGCCAAATGGGTCGAGAAGCACAAGCTGCTGGTCGGCTATGTCGATCGCGGCTCGATCCTGCTGGTGGTGTACGCCGCCTTCAGCGAAGCGGTCGTCGGCGGCATCTGGAGCAAGGTCTCCGCCCTTGAGATGGGCGTCCTGCTGGTCGCTTGCTGCGTGCTGCTTGCGATCGTGCTGGCCGCCACCACCTATGGCGCGCGCGCGCTCGGCTTCTCGAAGGAAGACGAGATCACCATCATGTTCTGCGGCTCCAAGAAGAGCATGGCGACGGGCGTGCCGATGGCCGGCATCCTGTTCCCGGGCCCGACCGCAGGGATCATCGTCCTGCCGCTGATGATCTTCCATCAGATCCAGTTGATGGCCTGTTCGGTGATCGCTCAGCACTACGCCAAACGACCGCCGGAAATCGCAGAGGCTTAAGGGCTGCGGCCAGTTTTCGTTTCCGCCTCGCTGCTCTAGAACGCCCCCATGACTTTCGACTCCTCCAAGCCGCTGGCCGGCCGTATCGCTCTTGTCACCGGCGCCACGCGCGGCATCGGCGAAGCCGTGGCTCTGGGCCTGGCCAAGGCCGGCGCGCACGTGATCGCCGTGGGCCGCACGCAAGGCGCTCTGGAAGCACTGGACGACGCCATCCTGCAGGCGACCGGCGAGCGTGCGACGCTCGTGCCGCTGGACCTGCGCGAGCCCGACGGCCTGGACCATCTGGGCGCGGCCATTCACCAGCGCTGGGGTAAGCTCGATATCCTGGTCGGCGCGGCCGGCGTCCTGGGCCCCCTGACGCCGGTCAGCCACCTGGAGCCCAAGGGTTGGGACATGATCGTGTCGACCAACCTGACAGCCAACTGGCGCCTGATCCGCGCCATGGACCCGCTGCTGCGCGCCTCGGACGCCGGTCGGGCCCTGTTCTTCTCCAGCAGCGTCGCCAAGACCCGGCGCGCGTTCTGGGGCGCCTACGCCGCCACCAAGGCCGCGTTGGAGGCGATCGTCGACGTCTATGCCGACGAGATGGAGAACACCACAGTGCGCGCCTTCTGTGTCGATCCGGGCGCCATGCGCACCAAGATGCGGTCGGCCGCCTTCCCGGGCGAAGATCCCACGACCGTTCCGGCGCCGGAGACGATCGCGCCCTTCATCGTCGATCTGGTTCGCACCGATCGCGAATCGCCAAAGGGCGTGGTTCGCTTCAAGGAGCGCGGTCAGGAATCGGCCTCAGTCGAGGCCTGACACCGATTCGGCGGCGGCGTTCCGATAGCCGCCAGAGTTGTCTCGCGCCGCAAAGCTTCCACCCTGGATGGCGACCTAAGAACCGTAGTCCGACAAAAGTCTCTCCAAATGCGGACGTTAGCGCATCATTAACCACGCGGAGCGAGTGGTTAAGATCGAACGTTCAAGCAACCGTCGAGACTCCGGAATGGCTCTGTTCTCCATCGGCCGCGAAGCGAGCGACCAAGCCAGTCGGATTTGCGAACTTGCGGGCGTGGTCGCCGCGATCCAGCGCTCTCAGGCCGTGATCGAGTTCAATCTCGACGGCTCGATCATCACCGCGAACGATAACTTCCTCCGCACGATGGGCTATGCGCTCGACGACATCCAAGGGCGTCCGCACAGCCTGTTTGTCGAGCCGGACTTCGCGGCAAGTTCTGACTATCGCGAGTTCTGGCGGCGTTTGAACGCCGGTGAGTTTCTGACGGGGAAATATCGGCGACTTGGCAAGGGTGGCCGAGAGGTCTGGATCCAGGCTTCCTACAACCCGGTGTTCGACCGGCACGGCAAGCTAACCAAGATCATCAAGTTCGCGGCGGACATTACCGCCGTGGAGACTGAGCGGCTTGAAAGCGAGCGCGAGCGCGACGCCATCCGCCAGGAGCAGGACGAGATTGTCTCGGTGCTCGCCCAAAGCCTGCAGAGACTGGCGCAAGGTGACCTGACGGCCCGGATCGATGCGCATTTCGACGAGCGCTACGCCCGACTGAAGGCGGACTTCAACGCCGCCGTCGACAGCCTCAAGGACGCCATGGGCGCGATCGCCGAGGCCGCCGGCGGGATGGAAAGCGGCGCCGCCGAAATCGCAAGCGCCTCAAACGACCTGTCCAAGCGGACCGAGCAGCAAGCCGCCAGTCTGGAAGAGACGGCTGCGGCGCTCGACGAGATCACCGCCACGGTCAAGCGCAGCGCCGACGGCGCCAAGCAGGCCTCCGCCGCCGCCTCTTCGGCGAGCCGCGAAGCCGACCGATCCGGCGAGGTTGTCCGCGAAGCCGTCTCGGCCATGGGCGAGATCGAGAAGTCGTCGGGCCAGATCACCCAAATCATCGGCGTGATCGACGAGATCGCGTTCCAGACCAACCTACTGGCGTTGAACGCCGGGGTCGAGGCGGCTCGCGCCGGCGAGGCTGGCCGAGGCTTCGCCGTGGTGGCGCAGGAAGTTCGAGCCCTCGCGCAGCGTTCCGCTGAAGCGGCCAAGGAGATCAAGCAACTGATCGCCAGCAGCACGGCCCAGGTCGAACGCGGGGTCCGGCTGGTGGGCGACACCGGCCAGGCGCTGACGGACATCGTGGCCAAGGTTGGGGAGATCGACACCCTGATCCGAGAGATCGCCGAGTCCTCGCAGGAGCAGGCGACGGGCCTCAATCAGGTGAACGCGGCCGTGAACCAGATGGACCAGGTCACGCAACAGAACGCCGCCATGGTGGAGCAAGCCACAACATCGGCCGCCCAGCTTCGCGGTGAGGCTCAGGATCTGGCGCGGCAGGTTTCGCGCTTCCAGACGGGGGCTGTCGTCTCCCAGCGCCGGCCAGCCCCGGCGACTGCCCCGGCTCCGTCGCCGGTTCATGAACAACGCGCTCGCATCCAGGCCTATGCCCGTCCCGGCGCGGCGGCCGTGGCGCACGCCCCGTCGGCTGACTGGGAAGAGTTCTAGAGCATTTCACGACCTGACTGTGTCAGGCCGTGAGCTCTAATCTTTTGTTTTGGCGCATTTTTCTTCACGCGAACCGGAAGCACTTCGCTCGAAAAATGCTTTAGTTTTCGGGGGATAAGGCCCGCTCGGGCTCGATCGGCATGGCCGCCGTCCGGAGACGGCGGCCATGCTTGTTTTAGGTTCAGCGGCTCTTGGGCCGGCTTGGTCCCGTATTACCTCGCACCGTGCGAGCCCCTGCTGCAGGACGACGCGGAGCGGCCGCCTTGCCGCCTGCGGCCTTGGCCCCGACCTTATAGCTGGGCGTGGTCGAGACCTTCTTCTGGGCGCGGGGCCCTTTGGCCTTCACCGACTTGACCGCCGCCTTGCCAGGTTCGGACGCGACGGCGACCTCGCTGGCCGCCACCTTGGCGACGGCGGACCCTTTCTTCTTCACAGGCTTTACCGCAGCCTTGCCAGGATCGGGCAGGCCTGCGGCCTCCGCCGCCTTGGCGGCGGCCTCGTCGGCAAGGCGCTTGGACTTCTTGACCGTGTTGCGGGAGGCGCGGATGCGCTCTTCTTCCCGCTCGCGGCGCTCGAACTCGCGCTTGCCACGGCCGCTATGCCCCTTGGCCTCGCCATCGGCGTACGGGTTCGCGCCCGACTTGATGGTGATCCGCAGCGGCACGCCCGGCAGGTGGAAGCTCTCGAGCAGGCTGTTGACCAGATAGCGCCGATAGTGATCCGGCATCTGATCGGCGCGGCTGGAGAACAGCACGAAGGTCGGCGGACGGGCCTTGGTCTGGGCCATGTACTTGGGCTTCACGCGGCGACCACTGACCGCAGGCGGCGGATGGCGCTGCATGGCCATCTGCAGCCAGTCGTTCAGGTCGCGCGTCTTGACCTTGGTCGACCAGTCCTTGTGGGTCTTGATCACCGCTGGCATCAGGTGGCCGATGCCCTTGCCGGTCTCACCCGACAGCGCCACCACCGGCGCGCCGCGCAGCTGCGGCAACATGCGCTCGGCGTGCTCACGGAAAGCCGCAAGGTGGGCGGCCTGGTCCTCGATCAGGTCCCACTTGGCCAGCACGAACACGACCGCCCGCCCCTCCCGCTCCGCGAGGTCGGCGATCTGCAGGTCCTGGATCTCGAACGGATGGGTGGCGTCCATCACCAGAAGCACCACCTCGGCGAAGGTGATGGCGCGGATGGTGTCGGCGGTGGACAGCTTTTCCAGCTTGTCCTGGACCTTGGCCTTTCGGCGAAGACCCGCCGTATCAACCAGGCGGATCTTGCGGCCGTCCCATTCCCAGTCGACCGAGATGGAGTCGCGGGTGATGCCGGCCTCGGGACCGGTCAGCAGGCGGTCCTCGCCCAGCAGACGGTTCACCAACGTCGACTTGCCGGCGTTCGGACGGCCGATGATGGCGATGCGGATCGGCTTGCTGTCGTCGTCCTCGTCGTCGCCTTCAAGCTCGGCCTGCGGCTCGAACGCCAGCAGGGCGGCGTAGAGCTCAGCCATGCCCTCGCCGTGCTCGCCCGAGATCGGGATCGGCTCGCCGAGGCCCAGGCGGAACGCTTCGGCGGCGCCGGCCTCGCCCGCCTTGCCCTCGGCCTTGTTGGCCGCGACGATGACGGGCTTGTCGCGCTTGCGCAGAATGGCGGCGAACACCTCGTCCAGCGCCGTAACGCCCTCGCGGCTGTCGAACACGAACAGCGAGACGTCAGCCTCCTCGATCGCAGCCTCGGTCTGGGCGCGCATCCGCGCTTCCAGGCTGGAGTCGTCGACGTCCTCGAACCCTGCGGTGTCAATCAGTTCGAGCTCAAGATCCCCCAGGTTCCCGGAGGCGTAGCGGCGGTCACGCGTGACGCCCGGCTGGTCGTCGACGATCGCCAGCTTCTTGCCGGCGAGGCGGTTGAACAGCGTGGACTTGCCCACATTGGGCCGGCCGACGATGGCGAGTTTCAAAGGCATAAGGCGTCCAGTAGTCGATTTTCGCCCCTATCGCAAAAGGGAGCCGAAAAAGCGAAGGCCCGGGCCGGCTTTCGCCGACCCGGGCTTCAAGGGTTTTGGCCTCTGGTCCCGGCTGGGACCAGGGGGTTAGCGGATGGCGACCAACTCGGCGTCGTCGGTGACCAGATAGATCATGTCACCCACGGCGATCGGGTTCAGCAGGACCGGCGAGCCGATCTTCAGCGTCTTCTCCTTGGCGCCGGTCTTGGCGTTCAGGGCGACGGCCTCGCCTTCGCTCGACACCGTGATCAGGCGGCCATTGGCCAGGATCGGGGTCGACCACAAGCGCGGCTTCTTGGCGCGCTTCTTCTTCTGCTTCTTCGTGAGATTGGCCGAGTCGTTGAGATCCTGGATCCAGTAGACCGAGCCGTTCTCACGCGACACGCAGATCACCTGCCCCGCCTTGTCGACGACATAGACGACGTCGCCGGCGACCCAAGGCGTGGTGATGGCGGTGACCGGAAGGCTCCAGCGCGCCTGACCCGACCGCAGGTCGGTGGCGGCGAAGACGCCCGAGTGGCTGACGGCGAACACGTCACCCTTGTAGATCACCGGGCGGCCCGGGATGTCGCGGATCTCCGACAGCGCGTTGGTGCGGCTGGCCCGGCTGAGCGCTTCGCTCCACAGGTCGTTGCCGTTGGCGGCGCGCAGGGCGACCAGTTCACCCGACGCAAAGCCCGAAACCACGGTGTCGCCGCTGACGGCTGGCGTCGAGGCGGCCAGGATGCGCGCAGGCTCGCTCAGCGCTTGATAGGTCCAGCCCGGTACGCCGTTTTCCGACGCGAAAGTCAGCAGTTCGTTGTCGGTCGAGACGACGAAGACCCGTCCGTCGACCACGGTCGGCGCAGCGTGGATTGGGGTCGAGGTCGGCTGGCTCCACCCCGTGGCGCCGGTCGCCGCGTCGACCTGGGCGACGAAGCGGAAGCCCGAGGCGACATACAGCTTGTTATCGGGGCCCAGGGCGAGGCCGCCACCGAAGCCGAGGCGGTCGTTCTTCTTGGGGATCAGACCCAGGAAGCCACCTTTTATCGTCGGGCCGGCGGCCGGGCGCAGGTCCTTGCGCCAAACGATGTCGCCTGAACGCGCGTCCATGGCGACGACATCGGCCTCGCCGTCCATCACGAAGATCCGGTCGCCCGAAGCCACCGGCGGGGCGGTGACGTGGAACTTGGCGCCGCCCTTCTTGCCGAAGCCCTTCTTCCAGGCGACCTGGAAATCCTTGCCGGCGTCGACGTGCTCGATCGACTGCTCCGGGTTGCCGCCCGGCAGACGCCATTCGGCCTGCACGACGGGATCGGGCAGGAAGAAGTCGGCGCCCTTCAGCGACTCGTTGGCCTCGACCTTCTGGTCGAACGCAATGATCGAGATCCGCTGGCCCTGGCTGGCGGTGCTCTTGTTCTTCTCGCTCTTGTCGAACGGGTTCAGCTTGGAGACGGTCGAGCAGCCGCCGACCGTCACGGCCGCCGACATCAGCGCGACCAGCGCGACAGAACGCTTGGAGTTCATCTTGAGGCTCATTGGGCGGCGTTCGGGGCGGCGGGCGGCATTTGCATCATCGGCGGGGCGGCCGGCAGAGCCGCCGCAGCCTTGACGGCGGCGGGCAGATCCTTGGCCGAACCGGAGTCGATCAGTTGCATCGCCGCCTGAGCGCGCTGACGCACGGCCTCGGACGTGTTGGCGTCCAGCGAGTTGGCCAGAATCACGAACTCGGAGCGCGCGCCCGCCAGATCACCAGCCTGCAGCTTGGCGAAGGCCAGCGCCTCCTTGGCGTACACGCGGTATGGGCTCTTTTCCCCCGCCAAAGGCGTCAACCTCGTCTCGATGTCCTTGTAGGAAGCGGTGTCCATCAAGGCGAAGGCGGATTTGAGGCGGGCCAGGTCGCCGATCATCGGGTTCGGCGCGACCTTGGCGGCCTCATCGAAATAGCCGACGGCTTCCGGCGTCTTCTTCTCTTCCAGGCGGATCGCGCCCATCTGCATCAGCGCCAGGGCCTTGTAGCCCTTGGCGTTGGTGTCGGCGACGCTCTTGAAGCCGTCAAAAGCCTTGGTCGGACCTTGCGTCTGCGCAGTCTTCAGCGCGGCCTGATAAGCTTGCGAGGCCTTATCGGTCTGGCCGGTCTGGTAGCTGGTCCAGCCCCAGTAGCCGCCCACGCCGATCACAACCACTGCCGTCGCCGCCGCCACCCAGGGCAGCGACTTCTTGGCGAGCGTGCGGTAGCGCTCCGCCCGAAGCTGTTCTTCGACTTCGTCAAAAACATCGACCACGAAACGAGGCTCCGAAAACAGGCGCTGGCCCTTAGGCGCTCCCCGCTCTTACGAGGAACACCGTCGGGTTTAGGACAGATTGTGGCGGACGAAGGGCCGTCCGCTGAGGCGGCGAACCTATAGCGTGCCGCGCGCGGTCGCAACGCGCCGTTTTACGGCTTCTTGACGTAGTAGGTTTCGGCTGGCCCCGGGAAGCTGCGGTCACGCACATCGCTCGCATACTGGGCGGCCGCGCGCTCGATCTGGTTCTTCAAGTCGGCGTACCGGCGCACGAACTTCGGCGTCCAGTCGAACAGGCCCAGCATGTCGTCGACGACCAGCACCTGGCCATCGCAACCGGCTGAGGCGCCGATCCCGATCGTCGGCACGGAGACCGACTCGGTCACCTCGCGCGCCAGGCTTTCGGCGACGCCCTCGACGACGATGGCGAAGGCGCCGGCCTCGGCGGTCAGCCTCGCCTCTTCCAGCACCTTGGCGCGGCCCGCGTCGTCCTTGCCCTTGGCCTTGAAGCCGCCTTCCAGCAGCACCGCCTGAGGCCGAAGGCCGACATGGCCCATGACCGGCACGCCGCGCCGGGTCAGGTAGGCGATGGTGTCGGCCACGGTCGGCCCGCTCTCGACCTTCACCGCCTGGGCGCCCGTCTCCTTCATGATCCGTACAGCGTTCGCGTAGGCTTCCTCGTGCGAGGCCTCGTAGGAGCCGAACGGCATGTCGACGACCACCATCGCCTTCTTGGAGCCCCGCATCACGGCCTGACCGTGCAGGATCATCATCTCCATCGTCACCCCGACGGTGTTCGGGAGACCGTGAACGACCATGCCGACCGAGTCCCCGACCAGCAGGACGTCGCAGGCGTCGTCGAGGGCGGCGGCGACCGGGGCGGTGTAGGCGGTCAGGCAGACAATGGGCACGCCGCCCTTGCGCGCGGCGATATCGGGGGCGGCCAGACGGCGAACCGTCTCTTCACGATGGGCGGACAGGGCGAACCCTCCCTAAGACGCTTTTGGGCGCCGTTTGTGGGCGAGATCGCGCCGCATCGCAACATGAACAGTGATAATACGGCGCGAGCGCCCTAAAAATCCTCGACCACGCGAGTGACGGCGAAAGCCAGAGCCACCACGGCAAGCCCGGCGGCCAGCCAGACGGCTTCGGCGCTCGACGGCGTGCTCAGCAGAGACGTGAGCTTGGCCCACCCGCCCTGGATCTCTGTCTCCAGGCCCTGGCTCCCCTCGCGGGATAGCTGCGCCAACTCGCTCGAGAACCGACTGCCAAAGATCTGGAAGGCGCCGACGAGACCCGCGCCCGTTCCCCCAACGGCGATCAACATCCGCCGCATCGCCCAGCCTCGGTCCAACTTGGCCGCCACCTCCGCATTGAACAGCGCCGCGTCCGGAAACGACGGCGGCTGAGCGAACATGCGGGTCAACTGCGCCTCGAAATCGGGTTCAGCCATGAGCTTCCCTCCTCGCGCCCTCTTCCGGTCGGGCGAGCTTGGCCCGAAGTTTGTCCAAACCACGTTTGACATGGGATTTCACCGTGCCGATCGGGATGTTCAAGGCCTCCGCCGCTTCGCCATGCGACCAATCGGCCCCATAGCAGAGCGAAACGCATAGGCGCTCACCCCGTGACAGACTCTTAAGTGGTCTGCGCCCTTTGAAGTGATCCATCCCTATTGTGGGTCTGCGGACCCGGACCGAAGGATGGATAGATGGCCAGGAAACGGCACAAGCCCGAAGAG
>NCDQ01000449.1 GCA_002280275.1 Caulobacter vibrioides
AGGTCACCATTGCTGTTGCGCTGCTGGTACTGGCGACTACGTTCTGGCCGATGGCTCGCCTGGGTGGGGAATTCCTGCCGCCGATGGATGAGGGCGACCTCCTTTACATGCCATCGGCGCTGCCGGGGCTTTCCGCACAGAAGGCCGCGCAGCTGCTGCAGCAGACTGACCGGATGATCCGCACAGTGCCGGAGGTTGCCAGGGTGTTCGGCAAGGCCGGGCGCGCCGAATCGGCCACCGATCCCGCGCCGCTGGAGATGTTCGAGACCACCATCCAGTTCAGGCCGCGCGAGCAGTGGCGTGACGGGATGACGCCGGAAAAGCTGATCGACGAACTGGATCGTGCGGTACAGGTGCCGGGGCTGACCAATATCTGGATTCCGCCTATCCGCAACCGCATCGACATGCTTGCCACCGGCATCAAGAGCCCCATCGGGGTCAAGATTGCGGGCGCCACACTGGAGGAGATCGACCGCGTTAGCCAGCAGGTGGAGGCTGTCGCCAAGGGCGTGCCGGGCGTCAGTTCGGCGCTGGCCGAACGCCTGGTCGGAGGGCGCTACATCGATATCGATATCGACCGTCAGGATGCCGCACGCTACGGACTGAACATCGCCGATGTGCAGTCCATCGTTGCCAGCGCCATCGGTGGTGAAACCGTCGGCGAGACAGTCGAGGGGTTGGCGCGTTATCCGATCAGCGTGCGTTATCCGCGCGAATGGCGTGACTCGCCCCAAGCCCTGGAGCAACTGCCGATACTCACCCCGCAGGGGAGCCAGATCACCCTGGGCAGTGTGGCGCGGGTGCGCGTCAGCGACGGTCCGCCGATGCTGCGCAGCGAAAACGCGAGGCTGTCCGGCTGGGTGTACGTAGATGTGCGCGAGCGCGATATCGCTTCGGTGGTGGCCGATCTGCGCCAGGCAGTCAGCGATCAGGTTCCATTGCAACCGGGGGTGAGCCTGAGCTATTCGGGTCAGTTTGAATACCTCGAACGTGCCAATGAACGGCTCAAACTGGTGGTGCCGGCGACGTTGCTGATTATCTTCGTGCTGCTGTACCTGACCTTCCGCCGCTTCGACGAGGCGGCCTTGATCATGGGGGCCCTGCCCTTCGCCCTGACCGGCGGCTTCTGGGCGCTCTACCTGCTCGGCTTCAACCAGTCGGTGGCCACGGGCGTAGGGTTCATCGCCCTGGCGGGGGTCTCGGCCGAGTTCGGCGTGGTGATGCTGATCTATCTCAAGCAGGCCCTGGCCGAGCGCCGTGGTGTCCTCACCGACGCCGACCTCAGCCAAGCGATCCGCGAGGGCGCCTTGCTGCGGGTCAGGCCCAAGGCCATGACCGTGGCGGTGATCCTGGCGGGCCTGATCCCGATCCTGATCGGTCACGGCGCCGGCTCCGAAGTGATGAGCCGGATCGCCGCGCCGATGATCGGCGGCATGCTCAGCGCGCCGCTGCTGTCGATGTTCGTGGTGCCGGCCGCCTATTTGTTGATCGAGCGTCGGCGGCGCCCGAGTCACGGCATCTAGGTCAGAGGGAGGGCGGGCGCGATCTCCGCCGCCCTCTCGTCTTAGACAGGCGTCACACGATAGCCCGCCGCCGCGATGGCGGCGGAAACGACCTCCGAGGTCGCGCCAGTGTCGATTTCGAGGCTTCGGCCGGCCACGTCGGCGCGAACGGCGGCGCTGGGGTCGAGCCCGTGAACGGCCTTGGTGACGGTCGCGACACAGTGGCCGCAGGTCATGTTCTCGATGGTGTAGCGAAGCATCTTGTTCGTCCTTGTTCGACTTCGCCGCAACAGATGGGGCTTCCCATCATGGCAAGGTCAAGGGGCGCCTCGCGAAATCCTGGCCGAGGGATCGGCCTGGGCCGGCGCGTATCTCTCTGGCGCAGGACGGCCCTCTCCGGTCGATCCGCACCGACAGGAGACAAAACCGATGAAGATCCTTCTCGCCGCCGGCGCCCTGGTCCTGACCCTCACCGGACCCGCCCTGGCTCAATCCGACATGAAGATGGGCGATATGGCGGGCATGAAGCACGACGCCGCGCCTGCTCCGGCCAAGACGGCCGACGGTCAGGGCGTGATCAAGGCGATCGACGCCAAGGGCGGCACGGTGACCCTGCAGCACCAGCCGATCCCGGCGCTGAAATGGCCGGCCATGACCATGAAGTTCAAAGCCGCTCCGGACGTTCTCAAGTCGTTCAAGGTCGGTCAGGCCGTCAATTTCAAGCTCAAGCCGATGGGCGCT
>NCDQ01000450.1 GCA_002280275.1 Caulobacter vibrioides
GGGTCAAGCGGCGCGGCGTGGACACCTGCAAACGAAACAGGCGTTTTTCGGACCGTTACCTATAAACCGCGATCCGGGGACGCCCTGATTCGCCCGTGGCGACATTTGTGTTGCGCGCCCTTCACATCACGGCGTTACTTATCCACAAGGCTGCAAGGCCCGCAAACCTTGGCCTGTTAAGGAGTCGCGGACGTGAAAACCCTGGCTGTCATTTCCCGCAAGGGCGGCGCGGGCAAGACGACGCTCGCGGTCAATCTGGCGATTACGGCCCACCTGGCCGGCCTTCGCACCATGCTGGCCGACATCGATCAGCAACGCTCGGCGTCCGACGCCCTAAGGGCCCGCGTCGGCGAAGGCCCGACGGTCGCCGAGATCAACGCCGGAAAACTGTTCTCGACCCAGGTTCAGGCCCAGAACACCGATTTCGACGCCCTGGTCATCGATACGCCCGCCTCGCCGGAGTCGGACGTGTTGCAGGCGATCAACTGCGCGGACCTCTGCGTGCTGGTCTGCCGCCCCACCTTCCTGGACATCGCCTCGGTCGTCCGCTCGGCCGAAGCCGTCCGCCGGCTGGGCAAGAAGGGCTTGATCGTCCTCAGCCAGGCCCCGCCGCGTCGCAACGGCGTCGAGCCGCCGGCCGTGGTGAAGGCCGCCGAGGCCCTGCGCTTCACGGGCATGCCGCTCGCCGCCGTCGGCCTGCGCGCCCGCGCCGCCTTCCAGCAGTCGATCGCCCATGGTCGCTCCGTGTGCGAGTGGGACCCCGGATCGCCGGCCGCAGAGGAAATTTCGCGTCTCTGGGCTCTGCTGGCCCCGATGCTACTAGGCCAAGGGGACATCCGGGTCCGCGCGGGGTAACCTGCGCCCATGAAGATTCTGGCCGTCTCGGGCAGCTTGCGCGCCGCCTCCTATAACACCGTCCTGCTGCGTGCGGCGGGCGAGCTCGCGCCCGCTGGCGTGGAGATCGAGATCTTCCGACTGCACAACCTCCCCTTCTTCAACGAGGACGTGGAGGCGCAGGGCGATCCGCCGCCCGTGGTCGCCTGGAAGGACGCGGTCCGCGCCGCGCCCGCCCTGCTGATCGCCTGTCCAGAGTATAATGGCGGCCTGACCGCGTCGCTGAAGAACGCGATCGACTGGGCCTCCCGCGGCAAGCCCGCGCCCCTGGACGGCAAGATCGCCTGCGCGATGGGGGCCAGCCCCGGCGTCACCGGAACCGTTCGGGCGCAGGACGCTCTTCGCCTGAACCTGCGCCGCGCCGGCTGCGACCTCGCTCCGCTGTCGGACATCCTGGTGGGTCAGGCCCATACCAAGATCGAGAACGGCGTGCTTACCGACGAGCGCACCCGCCAAGCGATCACGCGACATTTGGCGAGCTTCGTCGAGATTGTCAGGGCGCGCCCCTAACCGCCCGCCAGCTTGCGCAAATCATAGTCGGGTCCGAAGTTCAGAACGAACAGCGCGCCCAACAACACCGTCTGCTTGGCCGAGCCCAGGTGCAGACCCACCGCGCCGGCGCCCGCCGGAATGTCGATCAGGGCGCGACCGGGCACCGTGTACATCTTCCACTCGCCGCCGACCTTGATCCCGCCCTGCAGCGCAGCGTCATAGGGCGCAGCGGACTGCTGGATCCGGACGGCCGGAATGTCGGCGCTGGCCGGACCGCCGTCGACAGACTCGGCCTTGGCCCAGAAAGCCACCAGCAGCACGTCGCCCTTGGCGATCTTGCCGGTCAGGGGCTGCGAGGCCCCCACGTCCCAAGGATTGGCGCCGACGGTCAGCACTTCGATCTTCGTGGCTGCGCCGCCCTGAACGGTCTTATCCTTGACCGGCGCGCTCTTCTGGCCAGCGCCGTAAACGCCCCAGGTGGCCGAAGGCTTGTTGATCGCCTGTTGCAAGATGTCGCCATCGCTCGACTGGCGCGCCAGGCCTGGCGAGGCCGCGCCGATCGCCAGAGCCAGAGCGGCCAGGGCGATATAAAGAAGCTTCAGCCTCATCAGCCGTATTCCCCCTCTTCGTAGCCGCTGAGCGGCCTCTGCGTTTCCCCCGAGGACTGTCCGCGTTGCCCGGGATCAATCCTACAAATGGTAGCGGTATCTTGAGGCGCGGCCGCGCGCAAGAACGAGACGCCAAAGCTTCGCCAAAATGTCTTGAACCCTGGCCATGCCGCGTTGCACCCTGGCAAACGGGAGCGTAAACACCGCCGCAATCCTGAAAACGGTCCTGTTGTTCGGACCAGGCAAC
>NCDQ01000451.1 GCA_002280275.1 Caulobacter vibrioides
TAGTCGTTGGGCAGGCCCCACTTGGCCTTGTACTCGGCCACGGTCATGCCGTGGGTGGTCAGGTGACGCTTCAGCGTCTTGTAGGGCTTGCCGTCCTCGAAGCTGATCAGCGCCTCGGGCGTGATGCTCTTACGGATCTGAGCCGGCGTAGCCTTGGTCACCACTTCAACCGTCGGCGCGGGCGGCGAACCAATGCCGGCCAGCGCATCATGCGTCGCCCGGATCAGCGCCGGAAGATCCGACACCGGTGTAGAATTATTGGCCACATAGTTGGCCACGATTTCAGCGGTAAGTTCGATTAGGGTAGCTTTATCTTCCACGATCACAACTCCATTCCCCTTGTGTCCGGAATTACACGCTGGCCCCAGAAAAACAAGTAGTTTGAAACTGAAATCAAACTTGTTTCGTGAATTGCTGTAACAATTCCGGCAGGTTTATCGCCGTCGATATGGCGAAATTCCGGGCAAATAAAGGGATGAACACCCGGCGATCACGAGCGCTACAACAGCCTCAACCCCGTCGGGTGCGACTCTATCTCGCAGCCGCGAACTGGACTTGAGGCTACATAACGCTATTCGATGAATACGTCGCACCCTCACCGCGCTTAACGTGACGATGAAGCAAGCCGCCCATTGGCGACAGAAGACTTAGGAAAAGCCGCCAGGATCGCTGACGTTCGAAGTCAGCCTGCCGTCACTCAAGGTCAGGCGACGGCCACATCGCGCTGCGACACCGTCATCATGCGTGCAGATCAGGAAGGTCGCGCCCTCCTCCCGATTGACCTCGCGCATCAGGTCCAGAACGCGATCCGCCGATTCCCGGTCCAGATTCCCGGTCGGTTCGTCGGCGATGATCAGGTCGGGTTGGTTCATCAGGGCGCGCGCGATGGCGACGCGCTGCTTCTGCCCGCCCGAGAGCCGCGCGGCGGGAAAGTCGATCCGGTCTTCCAGGCCCACGCGCACCAAAAGATCGCGCGCCCGCGTGCGCATCGCCCGAGAGATGCCCCCGCCTGGCGCGGCGGCCGGAAAGGCCACGTTCTCCATCGCCGTGAAGTCTGGCAGCAGATGGTGGAACTGGAAGACAAAGCCCAGGCGCTGATTACGGAAGCGCGCGCGCATTCGCTCGGACAGGTCATCGACCCGCTCGCCACTGATGCTCAGGGTTCCGGCGGTGGGACGCAGCAGGAGGCCGATGATCGACAACAGGGTCGACTTGCCCGATCCGGACGCCCCGACCATGGCCACCAGCTCGCCCTGGCCCAGCGTCAGGTCGATGCCTTTCAGGACGCGGGTTTCCTCATCGCCGTTGTGGAAGACTTTCTCGATTCCCCGCGCTTCGATCACGTTGGTCATTGCTGAATGGCCTCCAGCGGATCGATCTTCGACGCCGAGCGCGCGGGCAGGATCGAGGCGATCACCGCGCCCAGCGTGGTGAGCACTAGCGCCGCCGCATAGCCGCCCTGGCGGGGGGCGATGGGCAGGATCGACGTGCCGTCAGGCCGGGTGATGCTTTCCAGCCAGATACAGAGGCCATAGCCGGAGGCGCAGCCGATCAAGGCGCCGATCAGGCCGATCAGCAGGCCCTGCAGCAGAAAGACCCAGAGGATGAACCCGCCGGGCACGCCGAACGCCCGCATGATCCCGACCTCGCTTCGCCGGCGATAGGCGGAGAGCACAAGCGCGCTGGCCACGCCGATGATGATCGAGATCAGCGAGAAAATCTGGATCATCGTGCCGGTCTGCCCTTGGGCCTTCAGGGCGTCCTCAAGGCCGACATTCTTCTCCTGCCACGGCGTGGCGCGCAGTCCCGTCGCCTCGCCCAGAAAGCGGGCCGTGGCGCGGGCGTCCTGGGGATCCTTCAGCTTGACCTCGATATTGGTCACGCCCTCCGGCAGGTCGAACAGCGGCCTTGCGGTCTGCAGCGACAGGAAGGCGACGCGTTCGTCCAGACTTTGCAGACCCGTGCGGAACACGCCCCGGACGGTGAGTTGCCGCTCCACGCCGCGCTCGGTGCGCAGCAGGACCGACTGCCCCGCGCCCAGCCCCAGTTCCTCGGCCATGCGGACGCCGATCAACAGACCGTTGGCGCCGAGATCGCCGTCGCCCTCGATGATGTTGGGCGTGATGCGGGAAATGGCGTCGATCCCCTGTGGCTCCACGCCCAGCACCGCCACCGGCGCGACCGCCTCGCTCTTGACCAGGAAGGCGCTGCCGGAAATCTGCGGGCTGATCGCCGA
>NCDQ01000452.1 GCA_002280275.1 Caulobacter vibrioides
GAGATGTCGCGCACGACATCGGTGATGCCGGTGATGGCGCCAGTCTCCGGATCGAAGGCCAGGGTCGGGCGGGCTTCCAACCACAGTTCGCGACCATCCTTGTGCCGCACGCGATATTCCACGGCGATCGGCGGTTCCGCGCCTCGCGATTTGAACTGTTTGGCGACGGCGGCTTGGACGCCGGGTACGTCTTCGGGGGCGATCCAATCGAGGATGTTGGTCCCGACCAACGCCTCGGGTGCATAGCCGGTCGTGGGCAGGATTGATGGCGAGACATAGGTCACCTGCCCCTTGACGTCGCTGTGCATGATCAGGTCGCTGGCGTTTTCCGCCAGGAGTCGATAGCGCGCTTCGCTCTGGGCCAAGGCGGCCTGCGCGTGTTGCTGCTCGGTGACGTCGCTCATCGTGCCGACCACGGCGATGACTTGGCCATCGGCGTCCTTTTGGACCAGCATGTTTCCAGTAATGTCTCGCAACTGGCCGTCCGCCCGAATGAGGCGGAAGACGGCCTCCATCGTCGGCTGGCCCGTCGTGAGGGCGCGGTGCAAGCGCTGGCTGGACTCGGCTTGATCGTCCGGATGGGTCATGGCCAGGAGGGCGTCGAGGTCGAGCGGCAACGCGGGGTCGAGACCGTAGATCTGGTACATCTGTTCGGACCAGGTCACCGACCGCGTCGCCACCTCCAACCGCCAATGACCTAGTCCGGCCATGCGCTCGGCCGTTGCCGCTCTCTGGGCCTGTTCTCGGGCCTCATCGCGCGCGGCGATCGTCGCGTCCTCAAGCGCCTTGCGGTCTGTCGCGTCGCGGATTACCGCCACGATCTCGAGCGGCTGATCCTGTTCGTCCCGCACCAATCGGAAGCTGGTCTCGACCCAGACGGTCCGCCCATCCTTGTGGATCGCTCTGTGTTGAAGGGTCTTTTGCTCCAAACCTTGGGCCATCTGTCCGAATATCGCCAGGATCTGGGATCGGTCGTCTTGGTGGACAAAGTCCTGAGCTGAGCGACCGGTCATCTCCTCAGGTCGATAGCCGAGAAGCCGCTCGATCGTCGGCGAGATGTAGCCGCTGCCGCCGTCCAGACGGATGCGCGTGACGACGTCGCTCATATTGTCGGCGAGTAACTTGTAGCGACGTTCGCTGCGCTTGATCGCATTCAAGATGCGTGTCTGATCGGTGATGTCCTGGAATACGCCGAACACCGCCGTCGCCTCGCCGTGCTCATCGAGTTCGCACACGCCCCTGGAGATCACATCGCGAATCTCGCCGTCTGGACGGTTGATGCGCAGTTGAGCTTCAAAAGAGCCCTTGGCGGCCACGGCCTCCCTGACGCAGGCCGTCAACTTGGACCGGTCGTCGGGATGATAGAGGGCTAGCGAGTTCCGGAGGTCGGGTTCAAAGTCTTCGCGGCTGACCCCATGGATCGTATAGACCATGTCCGACCAGCCCACATCGCCGGCTCCGACCTCAATGCGCCAATGGCCGACGCCCGACACGCTCTCGGTCAGTTCCAGCAGACGCTGCTTTTCGCTGGCCAACCGATGCGCGCGCGCCAGTTCCAGTTCATCAACGACGATCCTGGCCAGCATCTTCAGGCGGTCGAGCTTGGCGGGTGTTGGACGGCGACGGGGTTTGGTGTCGATGACGCACAAGGTGCCGAGGGTTCGGCCATCGCGCGTGGTCAGCACCACGCCGGCGTAGAAACGGATATGGGCGGCGCCGGTGACCAGGGGATCGGTTGCGAAACGCCGGTCCGTCGCCGCATCCTCGACGACCAACAGGGCATTGGGGCCCATGCCAAGAGCCTCGGCGCTCAACGTCCAGGCCTGCGGCGGACTGTTGGCTGCTACGGCGGGCGTGGATAGGGGCGATGAGCCTTCAATCTCGGTCAGCGACACCAAGGCGAGCGGGGTCTTGAAGAGGTCGGCCGCCAAGGCCGTCACAAGGCCGAACCGTTCCTGGGGTGGCCTGTTCAGCGCCTCGACTATACGAAGCGCTTCAAGTCGCCGCGCTTCTGCTTCCCGCATGACCTGCCGCTTCCCCATTTTGATCATTTTGCACAACAGCGCTATCGCATTGGTTAATTGTTAGCGCGGCAATTGGGTGACCTGCTCCTGAAAAACTGGACCGGTTTGAGCTAGAATTTTCTCGTTTTGCGGCATGGGCCACGGAGCGAGGAGCGGCCATGAAGAGGAGTTGCGGCCTTATCTTCGTCGTCACGACAACCAGCGT
>NCDQ01000046.1 GCA_002280275.1 Caulobacter vibrioides
ATCGCGGACCTCACGGCCGAGCCGCTCCAGGTCGATTGCGGCAAGCTGAACCGGATGCTGAGCGCCTATCGCCTGCCGGACGAGACCCAGGCGGCTCCGCTTACGCTCGCCCGCACGCTCGCTCTGGAGGGCGGAACCGAGCGGCGCCTGCATGTCTGCCTGACGCTGGAAGACGGTCATCAAGCCTGGTCCAGCCCGATCTATCTGATCCCCGAGGCGACACCATGAAGGAGCCCCTTCCCACCCCCGACCGGCCCTTTGGCTTTGTCCCCCTAGCGGCCGGGCGGAGCACGCAAAAGCCCCGCCGGACCGGACTGACGATGATGATCGACCAAGGTCTCGGGCTTGGCGCGACCCGAGACCTTCTGGAAACGGCGGGGGACCATTTCGATCTCGCCAAGATCAAGACCGGCACCGCCCGGCTCTATGGCGAGACGGTGCTGACGGCCAAGCTGGCCGCCTACCGCGCGGCCGGCGTGCGGCCGTTCATCGGCGGCCAGTTCCACGAATATGTCTATGCGACCCTCGGCAGCGCGGCCCTTCCGCGCTTTTATGACGAAGCGCTGCGGCTGGGGTTCGCCAGCATCGAAATCTCCGACAATGTGGTCCCGCTGTCGGACACGGAGCGGGTCCGACAGATCCGCGCGGCGCGCGCCGCCGGGCTGGAGGTGTTCGCCGAGGTGGGCGCAAAGGACCGCCGCACGACGGCGCCCGAGATGATTTCCCAAGCCGATCTGTGCCTCGGCGCGGGAGCCGACCTGGTTCTGGTGGAAGCTGCGGAACTGGTGGTGGACGGCTTGGCCGACCCTGCCATGCTGGCGGACCTGCACGCCGGCATCGATCCCAAGGTGCTCATGTTCGAACTCCCCGGCCCCTGGATTGCGCAGGTGCGGGCGTGCGACATCGAGGCCCTGAAGAAGCTGCCCAACGACCACCTGATCTACCGCAACTTCTTCAAGTTCGACGGTCCGCCCGCCACCAGCTTCGAGCTGAACGGCTGGGGCGACGATCTCGTCCACGACTATCTGAAGGGCATCGAGATCGGCGGGCGCCTCGGGGTGCTCTACAGCAACAAGGATTACGGCTGCGAGTGGGATTACGACTGGCGCAACAAGCGCTTCCTGGCCGATGACAACACCAAGTTCGCGGTCAACATCGTGCTCTACGCCCTCACCGCCTGATCGCCTTTTTCTCTGTTCGGATTGCTTATGACCAAGACCCCCACCGAAGCCGAGATCGCGGGCAAGCTTCAGCGTCTGTCCCAGCTGCGCGCCGCCATCGGCCAGGCCATCGTCGGCCAGGACGAGGTGGTCGAGCAGCTGCTGATCGGTCTGCTGGCCGGCGGCCACTGCCTGATCGAGGGCGTGCCGGGCCTGGGCAAGACCCTCTTGGTCCGCACCCTGGGCCAGGCCCTGTCGCTCGACTTCCGCCGCGTGCAGTTCACCCCCGACCTGATGCCCAGCGACATCCTGGGCACCGAGGTGCTGGAGGAAGACCACGGCACCGGCCATCGCCACTTCCGCTTCCAGCAGGGTCCGGTCTTCACCAACCTGTTCCTGGCCGACGAGCTGAACCGCACCCCGCCCAAGACCCAGGCCGCCCTGCTCGAAGCCATGCAGGAGCACCAGGTCAGCTACGCCGGCGTCACCCATGCCCTGTCCGAGCCGTTCTTCGTGCTCGCCACCCAGAACCCGCTGGAGCAGGCCGGCACCTATCCCCTGCCCGAGGCCCAGCTGGACCGCTTCCTGCTGAACATCCGCGTCGGCTATCCCACCGCTGAGGAAGAGCGCGCGATCCTCGCTTTGACCACCGGCGGCGCGATCGCGGCGCCCCAGGCGGTGATGAACGGCGCCGACATCGTCGAGCTGCAGACGTGGGTGCGTCAGGCCCATGTCAGCGATGGACTGCTGACCTGGATCACCCGCCTGATCCGCGCCACCCGTCCCGGCCCCGACGCCCCGCCCGCCATCCAGGACTATGTCCGCTGGGGCGCCGGTCCCCGCGCCGGCCAGGCCCTGGTGCTGGCCGCCAAGGCCCGCGCCCTGCTGCACGGACGCCTGGCCGCCACCCGCGAGGACGTCGTGGCCCTGGCCGCGCCGGTGCTGCGCCACCGCATCCTGTTGTCCTTCGCCGCCGAGGCCGAGCGCAAGACGACCGACGACGTGGTCGCCGCCCTGCTGGCCGCCCTGCCCGCTCCCGCCCGCGACTGATCCAGCGCATGTCGCCGTTCGACCTGCCTCCGGACCTGCGCACCCGCCTGCGACGCCTGTCGCTGGCGCCGCGCGCGGCCGCCGTGCTGGTCGGCGACGGCGCTCACGCCAGCCGCAATCGCGGCGGGGCGATGGAGTTCGCCCAGTACCGCGCCTATGAGCGCGGCGATGACCTGCGGCGGATCGACTGGAAGCTCTATTCGCGGTCCGACAAGTTCTTCGTCCGCGACGCCGAGCGCGAAAGCCCGGTGGCGATCTGGATCGTGCTGGACGCCAGCGCCTCGATGGCCCAGGCCGATCTTTCGCGCCCCACCTGGACGCGCTTCGACGCCGCCCGTCGCCTAACTGCGGCCTTGATTGAGATCGCCCTCTTGCAAGGCGACCGCTTCGGCCTCGTCGTCGCCCAGGAGCGTGGCCCGCTGGTGCTGGCCCCGTCGGGCGACAAGCGCCAGCGCGACCGCATCCGCCTGGAGATCAGCCCGCTCAAGCCCGGCGGCGCGCCGCACTGGGACCGTGACCTCAAGACCTTGGGCGAGCGCATCGCGCCCGGCGATCTCGTCGTCTTCATCACCGACGGCTTCGATGAGGCCTGCGTCGCCGCCGCCGAGCGCCTGGCCGCCTCGGGCCGCGACGTCTCGTTCGTCCAGCTCCTGACCGGCGACGAGCGCGACTTTCCGTTCGACAGCTCGCTGCGCTTCCGCGATCCGGAGAACCGGGCCGAGCTGGCGGGCGACGGCCGGTCGCTGCGCGCCGACTTCCTCAAGCGCTTCGGCGAGGCCCGCGCGGCCCTGCGCGCGCGGCTGGAAAGCCGAGGCGTGCGCTTCGCCGAACACTTCGCCGACCAGGATCCGGACGGGCCGATCCAGGCCCTGGCCCGCGCGGCGGCGGTCCGATGATCCCCGCCCTGCTGCTGCCGGCCGCGCTCGCCGCCCTGCTGGCCGTCGCGGTCCCGCTGGCGATCCACATCGCCCGGCGTACCGAGACCAAAACCATCGATTTTGCCGCCCTGCGCTGGCTGAACCCCAACCCTAAGCCCGTGCAGCGGCTGCAGCTGGACGAGCGCCTGCTGCTGGCCGTGCGGATCGCGCTGATCGTGGCGATCGCCGTCGCCCTGGCCCGCCCGGTGCTGCGGCCGAGCGGCGATGAGCGTCCCGTGGTCGCCCTCGCTCCGGGGATCGACGCCGCCCAGGTCGCCGATAACGGCCAGCGCCGCGTCTGGCTGGCGCCCGACTTTCCCAGCGCCGACCACGCCGCACCGCCCGCCACCGCCGACCTCGCCAGCCTGATCCGCCAGCTCGACGCCAAACTCCCCGAGGGCGCGCTGCTGACCCTGGTCGTGCCCCAGACCTTCGACGCCGACGGCGGGCGGCTCGTGCTGTCGCGCAAGGTCACCTGGAAGGTCGCCCCGGCGGCGACAAAGCCCGCCACCGCGCCCCAGCGAACGCCGCCGGCCCTGGTGGTCCGCTACGCCGCCGAGCGCGCCGAAGCGGTCCAGTACTTCCGCGCTGCGGCGGGCGCCTTTGCCGGCCCCGAGCAAGCCCCGGCCTTAGACGCCGCGCCCGTCGAGCAGCCCCCGCCCGCCCAGGCCAAGACCCTGATCTGGCTGTCGGGCGCACCGCTGTCGGACGCCGTGCTGTCCTGGATCGAGCGCGGCGGCGTCGTGCTGCTGGCCCATGACGCGCCCTCGCCCGTCGAGGGAAGCAAGTCCGTGCTCTGGCGCGACGCGGCGGCGGAGCCTCTGGCGGTCGAGGGCCGCTATGGCCAGGGCCGCGTCCTGCAACTGACCCGCCCGCTGGTCCCCAAGAGCCTGCCGGCCCTGGTCGAGCCCGACTTCCCCGACCGTCTGTGGGCCCTGCTGGACCCGCCGCCCGCGCCCGCCCGCGTCGCCGCCCAGGACTATGCGCCAGCGCTTGGCGAAACGGGTCCGGCCCTCTCCTTCAATCCGCATCCGATCGACCTGCGCCCCTGGCTGGCGGCGCTGATCGCAGCGCTGTTCGCCGGTGAGCGCTGGCTGGCCACGCGTCGAAACCGCGCGGTGATGGCATGATCGCCGCCCTGGCCCACCTGCCCCGCGCCGCCCGCCTGCGCGTGGTGCTCGACACCCTGGCGATCGGCGCGCCCGCCGTACTGGCCGGCGGCGTGGCGGCCTGGCGGCTGGCCGGACCGTTTGGGACCCTCGCCGTCGGCGCGGCGAGTCTCACCGCCCTCGCCTGGACCGGCTGGCGGCGCACGCAGCGCTTTGACCGGGCCTGGCTGACCGCCGCCCTCGACGCTCATGCGCCGGGGCTGGAGGACAGCAGCGACCTCCTCTTCGCCCCGCCCGAGGCTTTGAAGGGCCTGGCGACGCTGCAGCAGGCAAGGCTTCGCGACCGGCTGAAAGAGGCCACCGCTCTGGATCTGCGTCCCGCCTGGTCGACCCGCGCCATCGCCGCCTCGGTGGGCGTCAGCGCGCTGGTCATCGCGGCCGCCGCCCTGTGGCCTGCGCCGGGCGAGACCGAAAAAGGCCAAGGCCCCGCCGCACCGGCGCCGCTGGCCGCCCCGCACCTGACCGGCGCGCGGCTGCGCATCACACCGCCCGCCTATACCGGCCAGCGACCGTTCGAGCAGAGCAGCCTCGACGTCCGCGCGCCCGCCGGCTCGCAGGTCGCCTGGAGCCTGGGCTTCCTGCCGCAGCCCGAGGCGGCGAGCCTGACCTTCCCGGGCGAGGCCGCCCTGCCCCTGCGCCGCGACGGCGGCCGCTGGACCGGCGCGCGGACCTTCGAGCGCTCGGCCCTCTATCGGATCGAGGCCCCCGGCCTGCCCCGCCAGCGGCTGCACCGGCTGGAGATGACCCCCGACGCCCCACCCGTGGTGCGCGTCGTCACCCCGACCACCGCCCTGACCTTCGTCGAACCGGGCCAAACCCGCTGGACCCCGGTGTTCGAGGCGCGCGACGACTACGGCGTCTCCGCGACCGCCACCCTGAAGATCACCGTCACCAAGGGCGAAGGCGAGAACATCACCACCACCGAACGGACCCAGACGCTGACCGGCCAGGGCGATGCGCGGCTCAGGCGCTTCCCGCTGTCGCTGGACCTGCGCCGCGAAGGCCTGGAGCGTGGCGGCGACCTGATCGTCCAGCTGATCGTCCGCGACAATCGCGAGCCCGCTCCGCAGACGGTCGAAGGCCCCAGCGTCATCCTGCGCTGGCCCACCGCCCCGCCGCCGGTCGACGGCCTGGAGGGCATGGCCCGCAAGATCCTGCCGGTCTATTTCCGCAGCCAGCGCCAGATCATCATCGACGCTGAAGCCCTTCTGGCCCGCAAGGCCCGGATCTCGGCCGACAAGTTCATGGACAGCGCCAACGGCCTTGGCGAGGACCAGGCTCAGTTGCGCCTGCGCTATGGCCAGTTCATGGGCGAGGAGGCCGAAGGCGGCGGCGGCGGGGTGGGCCTGGCCCTGCCCACCAGCGACGCGCCGGCCCTGGACCTGCCCACCAATGACGGCCCCGCCACCCCGGCGGCCAAGGCCGATGCGCATGACGACCACGACCATGGTCCGGGCGACGGCCACGACCATGGCGCCGAGAGCGACGGCTCGCCGCTGGGCGACATGGACAAGCTGCTGGCCCAGTTCGGCCACGCCCACGACACGGGCGACGCCGCCACCCTGTTCTCACCCAGCGCCCGCGCGACCCTGGCCCAGGCGCTGGACGCCATGTGGGACTCCGAGCGCGCCCTGCGTCAGGGCGAGGTGAAGGCCGCCCTGCCGCACGCCAACCGGGCGCTGGTTCTGCTGAAGACCGCCCAGCAGGCGACGCGGATCTATCTGGCCCGCACGCCGCCCAAGCTGCCGCCGATCGACCTGTCGCGCCGGATGAGCGGCAAGCGCGACGGCATTGTCGCAGGACGTCTGGCGCCGCTGGTCCGCGCCCCGGCCGACAGCCCGGCCGTCGAGGCTTGGCGGGCCCTGGGCCAGACGGGTCCGGCCGCCGCCCCGCCGAACCTCGACGCCCTGACCCGTTGGGTCGCCGCCAACGCCGGCCGCCTGCCCGACGCCCTGTCGCTGAGCGCGGCCATCGACACCGTCCGCAACGAGCCGCAGTGCCAGGACTGCCGGCACAAGCTGCGCGCCCTGCTGTGGACCGCGCTTGAGCGCCCGACGCCGAGCGTGCAGCGCCGTGTGCCCGTCGACCCGCGCGGCCGGCTGTATCTGGACGCCCTGCGATGACCGGTCTCTCGCTCCTGGCCCTCGTCTTGATCGTCGGCGCGCTGGTCGCCAGCCTGACACGCCTGGCCCTGCGCCGCCGCGCCGCCGCTGCGGCCGAGCGGGGGCCCACCTGGCGCTTTGTCGCCTTGGCGGGGTTGCAGGTCGCCGCCGGCGCCCTCCTGTGGCTGACCTTGTTCCCGCCGCACGTGCTGACCGCGCCCGGACGGCTGGTGGTGCTCACAGAAGGCGCGACCGCCCGCCTGCCCGCCTCGGGCGACGTCGTCGTGGCCCCGCCCGAAGCGGCCGGCGCGGCCGGCGCGATCCGGGTTCCGGACCTGGCCACCGCCCTGCGGCTCTATCCCGAGCCCGGCCGTCTGCAGATTGAGGGCCATGGCCTGTCGCCGCGCGATCGCATCCCGCTGGACCGCCCCGCCACCTTCGCCCCGCCCACCCCGCCCAAGGGGATCATCGCCCTGGCCCTGCCCGCCCCCGTCGCGCCCGGCGCCCGCTTCACCGTGGGCGGCGAGATCGGCGCGCTGAAAGCGGGCGTGGTCGAGCTGCTGGATCCGGCCGGGGCCGTGGTCGACAAGGCCGAGGTCAAGGCCGGCGCGCGCTTTGGCCTGTCGGGCGCCACGCGCGCGGCGGGTCCGGTGCTGTTCGACCTGCGCCTGCGCGACGCGGCCGGCCGGCAGGTCGAGCATGTCGAGATCCCGGTCGAGGCCCGCGCGCCGGTGAGCCCGCGCGTCCTCGTCCTGGCCGGAGCGCCGAGCGCCGAGACCAAGTACCTGCGCCGCTGGGCCCAGGACGCCGGCGTCGCCCTGAACCTCGAGGTGTCGCTGGGCGGCGGCGTGCAGCTGGGCGACGCGCCGGTGGCCCTGACCCGCGCGACGCTGGACGCTGTGGACCTGCTGGTCATCGACGATCGCCGCTGGGAAACCCTAGATCGTCAGGACCGCGCGGCCATCGACGGCGCCGTACGCGGCGGCCTGGGCCTCGTCCTGCGGCCCACTGGTCCGTTGTCGGACTCGGTGCGCCGCGAGTGGGCGGGGCTTGGCCTGCCGACCGCCGAGACGGACGGCCTGCGCGCCGTGCGGCTGAACGGGCCCAACTCGGACGTGAACCGGCATGACATCCTGCCGACCACATCGGGCGGCGTGCCGCTGGTGGTGACCAAGGAGGGCCAGCCCCTGGCCGCCTGGCGCGCGCGGGGCCAGGGCCGGGTGGCGCTCTGGACCGTCGCCGACAGCTACGCCCTGGTGCTGACCGGCCGCGCCGACCGCCACGGCGAGCTGTGGAGCGAGCTGTTCTCGGCCGTGGCCCGTCCCGGCGAAGCGGCGGGCGTAAAGGTCGAAGGGCTGGCGCGGGCGGGTCACAGGGTCGCCCTGTGCGGCGCGCGGGAAGGCCTTAGCGTGATCGAGCCCAATGGGGCGACGCGGCGGCCGCTGGTCGATCCGCGCGCCACGCCGGGGGCGTGCGCGGCCTACTGGCCGGCGAGCCCGGGCTGGCGGACGGTCGTGGACGGGGATCGCCGGAGCGCGCTGTACGTCCAGCCCGCCGACGCGGCCCCTTCGCTGGCGCAAGCCCAGGCGCGCGCGGCGACGCAGAGGCTGGTCGAGACGGCGGCGAGCGGTCCGGCGCGCGCGGCGCGTCAGGCGCCGGGTTCGCCCTGGCCCTGGGCCCTCGCCCTGCTGGCTGTCCTGGGGACGCTATGGTGGCTGGAACGGCGCGCTCCGCGCCTGTAGCGCGACCTATAAGGTCAGCACCAGGAACATCACCGCACTGATCGGAATCGCCGCCGAAAGCGCCATATGCAGAAGGGTCTCGCCGACCGAAAGGGCCGAGCGAGCGGACGCGGAAACCTTGACCGGAGATGGGTTGGCGGCGGGGGTCATGGACGATGCTCCTTGCACGGTGGAGCTTGCCTGGAAGGTGTTAACGAAGGTGAATCGGGAAGCCCTAACCAATTGCGACACGTTGTCCGCGCACCGGCTCCCGGCCCGCCCCAGACCCAAAAAAAATCGGCGCGTCCGGGGGGGACGCGCCGCGAGATCCCGCGCGACACTGGGAGGTGTAAGGACGCGCGATCGAACCGAAGTGAACCCGCCGGCTCAGGAGAGGCAGACGCCGGCGGGCGGGGGGTGTCAGAGACCTAGAAGCTCATCCGCAGGCCCAGGACGTAGGTGCGGCCGGGCTTGTAGTAGGTGAAGGTCGCGTTGTCGTACTGGAAGTACGAGCGCAGCGACTCGTTGGTCAGGTTGGTGACGTTGAAGGTCACCTGCGGGGCGTTGTTCAGGCCGAAGATCTTCCCGAGGTCATAGCTCGAGGAGAAGTCGGTCTGCTTGTAGTCGTCCGAGAACAGGGCCGCGGCGGCGATGCCGTTCTGGTTCAGGCCGCTGACCTGCGAGCCCTTCCGGAACACGTGGCTCAGACGCAGGCTGACCCCGTTGCGCTCATAGTAGCCCGTCAGGTTGTAGGTGTACTTGGAGACGCCCAGAGCGGTGGCGGGGCCATCGCTGGTCTGGTCGACGATGGTGGCGTTGGCGTTGACGCCCAGACCCTCGACGCCGAAGCGGCTGGTCAGGAAGTCGAGCGGCTGCACCCACTGGAATTCCAGGCCGTTGATCGTGAGCTTGTTGGGCACGTTGATCTGCGACTGGACCTGAACCTGGGCCTGGGTCGGACCACCGCGCGAGGTGATGGCCGCCTTCTGGGTGTCGTTCAGGGTGTCGTAGGTGATGCCGTACTGGGCTAGGAACGAGAACGGCTGGGTCACCACGTTGTTCTGGGTGAAGCCGGTCAGCGACTTGCGGAAGGCGTTGACCGCGATCAGGCCTTCCTGGCCGGTGTAGAACTCGAAGCCCAGGTCGATGTTCTTGGAGAAGTAGGGCTCGAGGGCCGAGTTGCCGATCGTGGCCTGATCGGCCGACGGGGCGCCGAAGCCGACGCCCGGCAGCTGGGCGGCCGGATCGGGACGGGTCATGGTCTCGGACACCGCCACGCGGGCCACGGCGCGCTCGCTGACATCATAGGCGATGCTCGCGGCCGGCAGCCACTTCGAATAGGTGTTCTCGACGTAGACGAAGTTGGTGATGTTCGGATAGCGCGAGCCGTCGGCCAGCTGGCCGCCGCCGGCCAGGGTGTTGCGCGGATCCGCCAGCGAGACACGGCCGCCGATCGTCTGCTTGGTGTGAACGTAGCGGAGGCCGACGTTGAAGCGCAGGTCGCTGTCCAGCACCTGGGTCACGCCGTTCAGCTCGGTATAGGCCGCGCTGTTCTTTTCGTTGATGTAGCCGCCGCTGGCGCCGGTGTTGGAGCCGCCCGATTCCGGCGTGTTGTCGTGGAACTGGTCGTACTTGGTCGCCTGCTTGACCTTGTCCCAGTCGACCGTGACGAAGCCGGCGGGACCAGGCTTCAGATAGCCGGCCAGGCCCGTCGTCGGGATCAGCGAGCCGCCATAGGTGAGCGTCCCGGTCTGGCCCGCCGTGGAGCCCGTGCCGTAGCCCGGATAGGTCGGATAGCCGGCCGGCGCCGCGCCGGGCTGGTTCAGGCCCTGGCAGCCAGGCTGGCTGTTCGGCGAGGGCAGGTTGAGGCTGGGATTGTTGCCGCAGGTCGCGTTCTGCCAGGCCTGGCTGTTGTCATAGCCGCGGATGGTGCGCGAGACGTCGTCGTAGTTGGCGCCGAACTTCAGGTTCAGAGCTTCATCGCCCCAGGTGAGCGCGGCGCGCGCGCCCTTGGTCTCGTACCAGCGCTTCTCGTCCTGCATGTTCACGCGACCGCCGGCCCAGACGAAGTTGGCCGGATTGTTGATGTCGACGCTGCTCTTGATGGTCGGGACGCCGGTCGGGTTGGCGGTGTACTCAACCGTGGTGCCCACGCCCAGGGCGGTCACCGGACCGAAGGTCGGGCTTTCGCGGTGGAACGTGCTCTTGGTGTAGTTGGCCTGGGCCTCGAACTTCAGCTTGTCGTTGATGCGCCACTCGCCGCCCGGATTGATCCCCCACAGCTCGGTCTTTTCGAGATAGGGGCGGAATTCCAGGAAGAACTGCCTGCGAGTTGGCGTAGGTGCCCTGCGTGACGGTGCAGCCGGCCGAGCAATCGGTCTTGTCGTACTTGGTGTTCAGCGGAATGACCGCCGAGTTGCGGATGATCCACATCATGTCTTCGCGGATCAGGTCGGTCTTCTTGTAGCCGTACATGCCGTCGACATAGAAGTTGACGTCGTCGTTCGGACGCCACTCAACGCTGCCGACCAGATTGATGCGGTCGCGGTTGCCGTACGAGGCCGACGGGCGGCCCAGACGCGGCAGCAGGCCATTGTCGATCTGCTGGATCGTGGCGCCGGGGTTGTTGGCCAGCAGGAACGCGCGGTCGATGACCGTACCGGCCACCAGGCCGCCGCCCGCGCCGACCGGCACGGTGGCCGGGATCGTCCAGTTGCCGCCGCCCGTCGTGTTACAGCCGGTCGCCGCGCCGCACTGGGCCGCCGTCAGGTTCGGGTTGGTGTAGCCGATGGTTTCGTAGCCGCGCGTGTCGGTCTTCAGGCGCTGGCCCGAAACCCCGAACAGGACGCCGAAATTGTCCCAGGTCTTGCTGGCGATCAGCGAGCCCTTGCCGCCCACACCAGCGCCGTCGGCCTTGACGCCCTGGATGTTCATGGTCAGGGACTGGCCGGGACGATCGAACGGACGCGCCGAGCGCATGTCGATGTTACCCGCCGCGCCGCCTTCCAGCAGGCTGGCCGAATAGCTCTTGTTGACCGTCAGCTTGGTGAAGAGGTCGGTCGGGAAGAACGAC
>NCDQ01000453.1 GCA_002280275.1 Caulobacter vibrioides
AGCCCAAACGGCGGATGAAGGAGCCACGGTCGACACCGCGGCCGGCGCCGAATCCGACCCCGAATTGGCCGAAGCGGCATAGCTGGCCGATCCGTAAATCTTGGGCCTCCGCCAACGCGGGGGCCCATTTTTTTGCCCGCGTTCTGGTCCCTCGGCCGAAGAGGGGGAGGGGAGGTCAGGGGCTGGCGAGCCCGGCGGGACTGGAGGGATGCGCCCTTCGCCGCTGGGCGAGCCGGATCGAGCCCATGAACGCCATGCTTCCCCTCATGCCGACGCGTAGCGACAAGGCGGCGAATCTGCTGTCGACGGCCAAGGCTTTGGCCCCAATCCTGGCGCGCTCACGGCCCCTCGACCGCAAGCTTCTGTCGTCGACCATGACGATGTGTTTTGGCCTGTCCGACGCAGAGGGCGGCTGGATCTGGAAGGACGCCTACGACGCCAGCGAAGCCGCGCTGGTGATGCAGGTCCGCAGGCTGGGCCAACAGTTCGCGCGCCTTGAGGACGCCCCGGCCGACATCATGACGCTGGCGGCGGTGCAGTCGGCCCTGTGCCTGACCCAAACCCGGCGCTCGGATGAGCAGGTCCAGATGGACCAGTTCTCAACCCCCCTGGAGCTGGCCAGCGCGTGCGTGTTGGCGGCGCAGATCCGCCCCGGCGACAAGGTCCTGGAGCCGTCGGCGGGGACCGGTCTGATCGCCATCCTGGCCGAAGTCTGTGGCGGGGCGCTCAGCGTGAACGAACTGGCGGCAACCCGGGCCGACATCCTGCAGGGTGTCTTCAGTGGGTGTCCGGTAACCCGCCACGACGGGGCCTATCTTCACGACCTCTTGCCCTCGTCGGGCTCGTTCGACGCCGTGGTCGCCAACCCGCCGTTCCAGCACCTCGATGCTCATCTGGATTCGGCGCTCCGCTGCCTGGCTGACGGAGGGCGCCTGGCGGCCATTGTTCCGGTGCGGGCGTTCAATGACGCCGCCTTACTTGAGCGGCTGGAGGCGCGTGGCGCGGTGATCGGCATGATCGCCTTCCCGTCCAATGCCTATAGCAAGCACGGCACCAGCGTTGACACCGGGCTCATCGTCATCGATCGCTCTCCCGTCACTGCGCGGCCATTGATCGTCGAAACTTTCGACCTGCTGGCCGTGGCCACGGCCATCCAGGCCCTGCCCGAACGCCCAACCGCCAGGCCTCGCCTCTTTCGCTCGGTAGCCAGTTCAGGCCTACTCACTGCCGGCGCGCGCCTTGCCGCGCACCCCAGATCGAGGTCGGCTCTCTTCGCAAGCGTGGCCCCGGTGGATTACGCAACGAAATCCTGGGGGGGGCAGACACAGGATGTCGGCGTCTTCCAAGCCTACCAGGTCGGCCGCATCGCTTGCGACGCCTTTCCAAACCACCCATCCCCGCTGGTGGAATCCTCGGCAATGGGCACCACATCACCTCCGGCGCCGACCTATCGGCCGGTGCTGCCCGCAGCGACCCTGGCAAAGCGCTGGATCTCCCTCGAACAGTTCGAAGTGGCGGTCTATGCCGGCGAGGCTCATAGCGAGATGCTGCCTGGGTGGTGGGTGGTCGACAAGGACCAGCCCCACAAGGTCCAGCTGGTGGCCGACGGCACACCGGAGGCCGTCCAGTTTCGGAAGGCTTTCTTCGTCGGAGACGGGACCGGGGTCGGCAAGGGAACGTCCAGCGCTACCGTTCTGGCCGATAATTTCAGCCAGCAGCGTTCGCGGGCCGTCTGGATCTCAAAGAACGAGACGCTGTTGGAGGACGCCCGGCGTGACTGGATGTCGATCGGGGGATCCCTGAACGACATCGTTCCGCAAAGCCGCTGGAAGCAGGGCGAGGACATCACCGGCGACTTCTGTTTGTTCACCACCTACGGCACGCTGCGCCAGCCCGCACGCGGGGAGAAGAAGTCTCGCCTCAAGCAGATCGTCGAATGGCTCGGTCCTGACTTCGACGGTCTGATCATCTTTGACGAGGCCCACGCCATGGCCAATGCCGCCGGGGGCGGTGAAGGCGCCCGGGGTCTGACCAAACCCTCGCTACAGGGCCAGGCGGGTCTGGCGCTCCAGAACCTCTTGCCCAAAGCCAGGGTGCTGCTGGTCAGCGCCACTGGCGCGACCACTCCCGAAAACCTGGCCTACGCCTGCCGGCTTGGCCTTTGGGGCGGTCCGGATGCACCTTTCGCCACCCGCGAGGCCTTCTTGGAGGTTGCAGCCAGTGGCGG
>NCDQ01000454.1 GCA_002280275.1 Caulobacter vibrioides
ACTCCGCCTTGCGGGCCGCGTCGCCGCTATCGACCAGGCCGAGCAGTCCGCCCGCCAAGGTCTCGACATCCAGCGCGTCAGCCCCGGTGGCGATCACCAACTCGCCGAGCTGTTTGATCTTCCGATCCTTCAGCATCCTGGCCTTGTCTTCCAGCGTCTTCAACTCAGCATCAAAGTCCCTGGGTTTGCGCATCGCAGTCTCCATGATGGCGGAATGCGCTCAGGATAAAACAGCGGGCCTCGGAATGCTCTAAAGTCGGTGGAACACACTGGGACGGCCCGGTCCCTCCCGAGATTTTAATCTTGGAGGGCGCGCTTATACGTCGTGCCGACGTGCGCTCAGGATAGTAAGTGGTCTGTCGCCATGGCGATCTACCACTTCTCCGTCAAAGTCATCAGCCGCGCCACCGGCGCCAGCGCCGTGGCCTCGGCCGCCTATCGCTCGGCCTCGCGGCTGCACGACGAACGTTTGGATCGCGACCACGACTTCACCAACAAGAGCGGGGTCGTCCATTCCGAAGTCATGCTGCCGGACGGCGCGCCCGACCACCTCTCCGACCGCGCGGCGCTGTGGAACACGGTCGAGGCCGGCGAGAAGCGCAAGGACGCCCAGCTCTCCCGCGAGGTCGAGTTCGCCATCCCGCGCGAGATGGACCAGGCGGAAGGGATCGAGCTAGCCCGCGACTTCGTGCAGCGCGAGATGGTCGATCGCGGCATGGTCGCCGATCTCAATGTGCATTGGGACATTGGCCCCGATGGCCTGGCCAAGCCCCACGCCCACGTCATGCTGTCGATGAGGGAAGTCGGCGAAGATGGCTTCGGGGCCAAGGTGCGGGATTGGAACCGCACTGAGCTGGTCGAGCATTGGCGGGAGGCTTGGGCCGACCACGTCAACGAGCGGCTGGCGCAGCTCGACATCGATGCGCGGATCGATCATCGCAGCCTGGACGCCCAGGGCATCGACCTTGAGCCGCAGAACAAGATCGGACCGGCCGCCGGTCGCCGGGCCGATGAGGGCTTGGAGGCTGATCGGCTCGACGAACACCACGAGATCGCGCGGGCCAATGGCGAGCGGATCATCGCCGATCCGCGCATCGCTCTGGACGCCATCACCAAGCAGCAGGCCACCTTCACGCGCCGCGACCTGGCGATGTTCATTCACCGCCATTCGGACGGCAAGGAGCAGTTCGACCGCGCCATGGGCGCGGTGCAGGCCTCGCCCGAACTCGTCGCCTTGGGCCAGGACGGACGCGGCCAGGATCGGTTCACCAGCCGGGAGATGATCGCGGTCGAAGACCGGCTGCATCACGCTTCGGCCTTGATGGCCGAGCGTCGGGCGCACCGGGTCAGCGAACTTGGTCAGCGCCGCGCTCTGGCGCGGGCCGAACAACGCGGTTTGGCCCTCTCTGGCGAGCAGAAGGCGGCGTTCGAGCATGTCACCGACACCCGCGATCTGGGCGTGGTGGTCGGCTATGCCGGCACGGGCAAGTCGGCGCTGTTGGGTGTGGCGCGAGAGGCCTGGGAAGACGCCGGCTATCGTGTCCAGGGGCTGGCCTTGTCGGGCATCGCCGCCGAGAACCTGGAAGGCGGATCAGGCATCGCCTCGCGCACCATCGCCAGCCTGGAACATCAGTGGGCTCAGGGCCGTGAGCTGCTCGACACCCGCGACGTGCTGGTCATCGACGAGGCCGGCATGATCGGCTCGCGGCAGATGGAGCGGCTGCTGTCGGCCGCCGAGAAGGCCGGAGCCAAGGTGGTGCTGGTCGGCGATCCCGAGCAGCTTCAGGCCATCGAGGCCGGGGCGGCGTTCCGGTCGATCGCCGAACGTCATTCGCACGTCGAAATCACCCAGGTTCGTCGGCAGCACGAAGACTGGCAGCGTGACGCCACGCGGCAGCTGGCCACGGGCCGAACCGGCGAGGCGCTGGTGTCTTACGAGGCGCGCGGCATGGTCCATGCCGCCGAGACCCGCGACCAGGCGCGCGAGGATCTGGTCGAGCGTTGGGACCGCGATCGTGTGGCCGAGCCGGGCATGAGCCGGATCAACCTCACCCACACCAATGACGAGGTGCGCGATCTCAATCTGACGGCGCGGGGGCGGCTACGTCAGGCCGGCGCCTTGGGCGAGGACGTGACGGTCAAGGCCGAGCGCGGCGAGCGTCAGTTCGCGGCCGGTGATCGGCTGATGTTCCTGAAGAACGATCGCGGGCTTGGCGTGAAGAAC
>NCDQ01000047.1 GCA_002280275.1 Caulobacter vibrioides
GGCCGACACCGCTGCGGCCGTGGCCTTCCCCGCGATCGCGGGCGAATCCCAAGCGGTCTGTGGCCTCTGGCGGGCAAGCTGCCTTGATCGATTGGACGCCTATGTCGCCACTGGCCGTCGATCCTTGAAGGGCTTTGGCCAGTTTGTCGGCGCAGTCGACGTCGCGTGGCGCGATGATCACGCCGACCGCTTCGTCAACATCAACCGCCTTGAAGAGCTGCAAGCGGCCGAGCGTCGGATTTCAGGCCTTGGCTGAGACCAACTACGGCCCCCAAAGCGCGGCGAGCGATGGCGCCAGACGACTGGGAAGCGCTACGCGACAGTCGCTCGCCAAAAGGCCGCGTTGGCGTGCTTCCACGAGACCGCCTTCATGAAGGCGTCGACATAGGCCCCCGCCTTGGCGCCGTAGTCCATGTGATAGGCGTGCTCGTACATGTCGAGCGCGAGCAGCGGGGCGCCGTCGGCCAGGAGCATGGTGTGGTCGGCGGCCCAGGTGTTCACCAGTCGCCCGTCCCGTCGACTCCAGGTCAACAGCACCCATCCAGACCCGCCGCCAAGCGCCTTACCCATGGCGGAGAACTCCGCCGCCCAACGATCATAGCTGCCAAAGTCGCGCTCAAGGGCCTGCGCCAGGGTGGGGCTCGCCCGCTCCGCCGTAGCCAGGCCAGCGAAGTAGACTTCATGAAGCACCATCGAGTTCCACGCGATGAGTTCTTCACGTTTGAGCCCGTTTACACGATAGCCGGGCGCGCTCGTCAGATCGAGTGAGGCGAATTCCGCCGCGATCGCCGCTAACCTATTCACGGCGCCGGTGTAGTTATTGTCGTAGTGGCTACGTAGTAATTTTTCGGACAGGCCGGGAACGGCCGCCGGATCGAAAGGCATCGGCGCCGGCGCGGGTTTGAAGCGCACCGTCGACGCGGCGTTGACGGGCGTGGCCACAAGCGCGCCTGCGCCAAGAAGGACGCCGGCGCCAAGGAGTGCGCGACGATCTGCAGTGATATTGGACATGCGTCACTTCCATTGGTCAGGCGACAACGGCGCTCGCCCTCAAGCGGCGGCGCAAGGTCGTTGTTCGATACACTAATCATGTCTTGCCCCCGCCGCCATGCAGGTGGCGTCCCAGAGTCGTGATCGGCCGCCACTTTCGGTGTCTCGGCCCAGGCGGGGTGATGAGCCCTGGCGACCGAGAGTCTTCGTGGCTCCGACCAGACCGGTCGCCTCGTTTTGGCTTTTGACGGCCATCAAGCGGCGAGGCGAACTCGCTCATTTTTGGCTGATGACACCAGATATAGTGTTTGCATGAAGCATTAATCCAACATGTGGTGTCGATATGAACGTTGCGACTATGGCGGACCATAGGGCCAAGACCTCAGAGCAACCGCCGGTCGCCGCGCGGGATTCGGTGTCGATCGAGGTCGGCGCGTCGATTGACGAATATCTCCATCGGCGCGACTGGCGCGTGAACGCCAACGCCAACCAGGGCTATTCCTTGGGCGGCTTGATCCTCAATGTCTCGGGCAAGGTGGTCGCCAACTACTGGCTGTCGGAGGTCTATCCGCCTGAGATCGGGCAAGCTCATCGGGCCGGTGATCTGCACATCCACGACCTGGATATGCTGGCGGGCTATTGCGCCGGCTGGTCGCTGCGCACCCTGCTGACCGAAGGTTTCAACGGCGTACCCGGGCGCGTGGAGTGTGGGCCAGCCAAGCATTTTTCAAGCGCTGTGGGCCAGGTGGTCAACTTCCTGGGCACGCTGCAGAACGAGTGGGCGGGCGCCCAGGCGTTCAGCTCGTTCGACACCTATATGGCGCCGTTCGTCCGCAAGGACGCCATGAGCTACGAGCAGGTGCGTCAGGGCGTTCAGGAGCTGATCTACAATCTCAACATTCCCTCGCGCTGGGGGACCCAGACCCCGTTCACCAACCTGACCTTCGACTGGATCTGCCCAGAAGACCTGCGCGAACAGACGCCGGTCATCGGCGGTGTGGACATGCCGTTCACCTATGGTGAACTGCAGGCCGAGATGGACATGATCAACCGCGCCTATATCGACGTGATGAGCCAGGGCGACGCCAAGGGGCGAGTGTTCACCTTCCCCATCCCCACCTACAACATCACCCCGGACTTTCCTTGGGAAAGCGAAAACGCCGAGCGATTGTTCGCGATGACGGCCAAGTACGGCTTGCCGTACTTCCAGAACTTCGTGAACTCCGAACTCAAGCCCAACATGATCCGGTCGATGTGCTGCCGGCTGCAGTTGGACCTTTCGGAGTTGCTCAAGCGCGGCAACGGGCTGTTTGGCAGCGCCGAGCAGACAGGCTCCTTGGGCGTCGTGACCGTCAACTGCGCGCGACTAGGCTATGTCCACCGCGGCGACGAAGCCGGACTGCTTGAGCGATTGGACGCCTTGCTGGACCTGGGGCGCGACAGCCTGGAAATCAAGCGCCGGGTGGTCCAGCAGCTGATGGATGAGGGGCTGTTCCCCTACACCGCGCGCTACCTGGGCACGCTGCGCAACCACTTCTCCACCCTGGGGGTGAACGGGCTCAACGAGATGATCCGCAACTTCACCGCCGGGGCCGAGGACATCGCCACCCCGTGGGGCCGAGATTTCGCTCTGAGGGTGCTCGATCACGTGCGGGCGCGGATCGTGGCGTTCCAGGCCGAGACCGGTCACATGTACAATCTGGAAGCCACGCCGGCCGAGGGGGCGACCTATCGCTTCGCCAAGGAAGACAAGAAGCGTTTCGCCGACATTCTCCAGGCCGGGACGGCCCAGCAGCCTTACTACACCAACTCCTCGCAACTGCCGGTCGACTACACCGACGACCCCTTTGAGGCCTTGGCCCACCAGGAAGCGCTGCAGCGCAAATATACCGGCGGGACTGTCCTGCACCTCTATATGGGGTCGCGGCTGACCTCGACCGAGGCGTGCCGCAAGCTGGTGCGACGGGCCCTGGAGGGTTTCCAGACGCCCTACATCACCATCACGCCGACCTTCTCGATCTGCCCCACACATGGCTACCTGGAAGGCGAGCATGAGTTCTGCCCGCGGTGCGACGAAGCCCTGCTGGCGCGCCGCGCCGTCCAGGCCGCCTGAATTTCCCCAACCAACCAAAAGAGGACTACGTCATGAGCCAGTTCGACACCGCCCGCGCCGCCGCCCAGCTGCGTCCGGAAGACCGCCAGCGCTGCGAAGTGTGGACCCGGGTGATGGGCTATCACCGCCCTGTCAGCTCGTTCAACATCGGCAAGAAGGGCGAGCACGCCCAGCGCGTCAATTTCGTCGAGCCCCATGCCCGCGCCTAGACTCCGCGTCGGAGGTCTGGCCCGTCTATCGACCTGCGACTGGCCCGACCACCTGACGGCGACCGTCTTTCTGCAGGGATGCCCCTGGCGGTGCGGCTATTGTCACAACGCCCACCTGATCCCCGCCACGGCTGGCGAAGGTCCGCCATGGCCCGAGATCATGGCGTTCCTGGCCGGTCGTCGAGGGCTGCTGGACGGCGTGGTGTTTTCTGGCGGTGAACCGACTTTGCAATCCGAACTCGTCGGGGCGGTGCAGGCCGTGCGCGAACTGGGCTTCGCGGTCGGTCTCCATACGGCGGGTCCCTATCCCGAGCGCCTCAGCGCTGTGTTGCCGTTGCTCGATTGGGTCGGGTTCGACGTCAAGGCGCCGTTCGCTGGCTATGACGCGGTCACCGGCGTGGTCGGCAGCGGTGATCGGGCCGCCGAGAGCCTAAGGCGGCTCCTGGCCAGCGGCGTCGACTACGAGGTCCGCACCACGGTGCATCCCGATTTGCTGGGCGCCGAGGATCTTGATCGCCTGGCCCGTCAACTGCAGGCCCTGGGTGTTCGACGCTATGTGACCCAAGCCTTTCGCGCCCAAGGGTGCGCCGATCCGGATCTGGCTGCGACGAAAGGCCCTTCTGCGGTTCTGTCGGCCGACCGCGCGGCCGCCTTCGCCCATCACGCCGCGCGGTAGCCGGGCTCTGTTCTAAACCCATTCAGAGCAGTCTTTGATCTGATCGCCCATCATGGTGGTCGCGCGCCGCTCTAAAGGCGTCGGCGCCACAGCAAGGGACCATAGGCCAGCGCGAACCCGCCATAGGCCAGGCTCCAGAACAGCGCGGCGGCGGCCCACAGCGGCGGCGCGTAGGCCGGCGTCAGCGCCGCGATGATCCGGGTCACCGCCGCCAAATTGATCGCGACAAAAAGAGCCACCGTCGTCCGGTCAGCCGTCAACGCCCGGCCGCAGTGACCCAGGCTGGCGCGGCTCATGACGGCCAGGCACGTGACGCCTACAGCGCCGGCCGTCAGGGCGTGAACGCCGGCCGGACCCGGCACGGTCTTGGGCCAGACGAGGCTAGCGCCGAGCAAGCCCAAGCCAAAGCCCAGCCAGGCGTGGCCAAGATGGAGAATAGATAGCAGGGGCTCGGTCAGAGTCTGCAGGCCGCACCAGCGGGTTAGCCGATAGAGACAGAGCGCGCCGGCGATCATCAGCGTCACGCCGACGGGTGGCGAGCGCGGCGCCAGGGTCCAGGCGACCATGGCTAGAGCGGTCGCGGTGAGGGCGAGCCGGTCGACGGTCGAAAACGTCTTGGGCAGGACCGCGGCCTTTCGCTGCCGAAGCCAGTTGGTCGTGAAGCTTGGTGTGATCCGTCCGCCGATCAGGGCAAGAAGAATGCTGACGGCGGCCATGGCCAGCCGCGCGCCCAGGCCGCCAAGGCCAAGGGCGGCGTCGAGGTGGAAGGCGATGTTGGCCAGGGCGAGCAGGCTCGTCATCAGGCAGACGGGCAGGTTGCGCCAGTTACGGCCAGCGGTCACCTCGCGCCAGACTACTGCGGAGAACGTCAACAGGAACAGGCTGTCGACCAGCGGCGCGAGAACGCCGATCATCGGCTGTAGCAGCATGGCCGCACGACCAAGAAGCCATAGGCTCCAGAGCGCGCCCAGCGGCGCGCCGATCACCGGCATCCGTCCGGTCCAATTGGGTACGGCCGTGGTCAAGAACCCCGCGACGATCGCCGGCAGGAAGCCGAACAGCATCTCATGGACGTGCCAGTCGAGGCTTCCCACCACGCTAGGGCCGCCCATGAGACCCCAGATCCACAACGGCGTCGCCAGGGCCGACCAGGCCGCGCCGAAGAAGAAGAACGGCCGGAAGCCGTGGCTCAGGATCGCAGGACCGGTGTAGGCGCGGCGTTGTTGGGCTGTCGACATCACGTTCCTCGACGCAGAAGGCGCGCATCGTCTAACCGGCATGAGCGCGGCTATCCTTGAGCCGCGACAAGAACCACACCGTTGGCCTGAGGCAGCCGGCGACAGGGGCTAGGCCAGGCCCAGGCCTCGGGCGATCAGGTTCCGTTGGATCTCGCTGGTTCCCGAATAGATGGTGTTGGCGCGACTGGCCCAATACCGCGCGCTGGCCTCGCGACCCGCCGCCCCCACTCCTCGGTGACCATCCGGCGTTTCGGGCCAGTGTCCGACGGCGCCGAACGGGCCGGCGGCTTCAAGGCCCAAGGCGGCGATGTCCTGGCGAAGTTCGCTACCCACCAGTTTGAGCATGGACGGGGCCAGATCGTCGCCGGCCCGTGGCTTTCCTCCCGGCAAGAGGCGCATTTCGAGCTGCTCGAAGGCTTCCAGGTCGATGGCGAGCCTTGCCAAACGGGGCGCATGTTCGGGCGCGGTGGCGAGCGTGCGGACCTGTTGCAGCGCGCGTCGAACCGACGCTGCGGGGGTGTTGTTTGAGCGCGCCAACTGCATCAAGCGCTTGGCCATGCGCCAGCCTTCGCCTTCTGCGCCGACGCGCTGGTCGACCGGGACCGGCGTGTCGTCGAAAAATACGTGATTGAACTCATGTTCACCTCCCAGGCCGGGGATCGGGACCACGGTGACTCCGGGGCTGGCCATGTCGACGAGCAGGAAGGTCAAACCGTTGCGCCCGGCGTCGTTGGGTCCGGTTCGCGCCAGCATGAACATACGGTTGGCCAGATGAGCGCCCGTCGTCCAGATCTTCTGTCCGTTCAGGCGGTAGTGTTCGCCGGAGCGATAGGCTCGGCTCTGGATCGCCGCGAGATCCGAACCCGCTCCGGGCTCTGAGAAGCCTTGGCACCAGAGATCTTCGCCCGCGAGAATCGCAGGAAGGTAGCGTGCGCGCTGCGCCTGCGAGCCCTGTTCGATCAACAGCGGACCAAGACTACGGACGCCGGCGGCGAAGAGCAGAGGGGCGTCATTGAGCACGCACTCCCGATCAAAGAGAAACCGCTGCAGGGCGTTCCAGCCCGCGCCGCCAAACGCTTGAGGCCAAGCGGGCGCGGCCCATCCGCGTGCGCGCAATCGGCGCTGCCAAACACGTCCTGCGTCGATATCGGAGAAGAGGCCCACGGTTCGACGGCCGGCAGCACGTAGGTCCTCAGTGAGCTGCTCGGCCAGAAACGCCCGAACCTCGCCCAGGAAGGCCTCGGGGCCGGGTGTTTGAAAGCCGCTGCGCGTCGACATGTCCGCCTCACTGGATGGTCGCGTCTTTTGGACCGCAAGGCCTTTGAATCGCTTTGGATGGTTCCATCCCAAGCCAAAGGACCCCAGGGCGCGGGTTGCGCCACCGGTGTATGGAATGGGATCGACGGGACGGCGTCCTTGTCGCAACGCAAACCTTGACCCGAAAGGGACAAGTCATGTGGCGGGACGCGCCGTCGTTCCCGCTCAGCCGGTTAGACCCCGCTTCACATCGATCCGGCCAGGGTCGTCAAACGATCCAGATCGCAGATGACGATGCGGCGGCGTCCGCCGCCGATCAGGCCAGCCTCGTCCCAGGCGGCGAGCGTCCGGCTAACAGTATGAAGCGTCGAGCCCGCCATTTCCGCCAACTCCTGACGCGTGACGGGAAAATCGATCTCCAGGCCGCTGCTGGTCTTGCGCCCCGCATGGCCCGCCAGCCGGAGAAGAATGCGCGCGATCCGTCGCTCGACGCGTTCGCTCGACAGGTCGCTGACGCGCTCTTGAAGCTCAAACAAGCGTTGACCGGCCGTCGCCGCCGATCCCATGGCGATGGCCGGGTAGCGGGTCATCAGATCGCGCATGACGGTTACGGGCCAGTAGATCTCAAGACTTTCCACCACCGCGACCGCGTCGGCCGGAAACGGGCGTCCCATCAACGCCGCGACAGTGCCGTAGGTTTCTCCAGGACCGATGAAACGGATCACAGAGAGCGCGCCGTCGGCGCGCGCCTGGACGATCTTGACCCGCCCATCCAGGAGAGTGTGGCACGTAACGCCCGAATCACCCTGTCCAAAGACGATGCGGCCCGGCGCAAGCGCGCGGACCATGCCCGATCGCGTCACGACCTCTCTCGCGTCGTGATCCAGACTGGCGAACATGTCCGCGTCGGTTAGCGCGTGAGCATCGAGAGTGTGGGCCATGACCAGACACGATGGAACAAGCCCCCACGCTACGCCGCTCGCCAGGCCATGAACATCCGGGTCGCTACCTAAAGGCGCCTCCAAGCGCAGCTCTCAAGACGGGGGGCCAAGATGTTGGGTCCAACCTTGTCGATGAACAACGTCGCCTGTCGCGCTTTCAGGTGAGGGTGACGCATTGCTCTCGACCCACCGACGACTGGGTCGACCTCCCAACCCCCGTCCCGACGCTCGCTGTTGCGTTTGGGCGACTTGGCCGGATGCTGACGCATCCGGCCATTTTGTTGGTTGAGGCGCAGGAGTAGTTTCCGATAGGTGCGAGGCGGCCACCAGAAAAGGCTCTAAATATCTGAGTAGATTCTCTTTTTCATCCGAATATGATGGGTTCGAACAGATCGGAAAGGGCGCTAACGCATCCTCTGTGAACGCCGGATTTAGCCAAAGCGGCGGAAGAGATCGTTGTTCTCAAGATGCATGTGGTCACGCAGATCGGCGTCGATTTCCGCGCAAAGGGCGTAGAGCGCCCGCCACGTGTTGCACGCGCCGTCGGGAGGGGTGAAGTCGTTGGTCAACCGAGCCAGTCCGTGAAGCTGTTCGACAACGTCTTCATGCTCATGCGTCATGCAGGCGATCGGACCGCTCAGTGGGCTTTGACCCCGGCGCATCATCGGAAACAGCCCCATCTCTTCTTTTTGGTGGTGGGCCTCCAACTCGTCGAACATGTGAGCAAGATGCTGAGACAAGCCTGTCGGACAGGCGGGATGATCGCGGTGCACGGCCTCGACCCGGGTCGCCAATCGGATGGCCTCGGGAAACTGCCAACGATGGACGTCATGATAGCGCTCAAGGAGGTGATCGATGAGGGCGTTGGTGTCAGCGGGCGGCTTGGTCGTCCCCGGTGCGAGCGCTTCGATCGCTTCGACGATGGCGTCGACCGCCACGCCGCGCTTGGCGGCCGCCGTCTCAAGCGTCGCGCCGCCGCCGCAACAATAATCGATCTTGAAGCGCCGAAACACGGCGGTCGACCCAGGGCGACCAACCGCGATGTCTCGAACGGTGAGGCGGGCCAAGGGGGCGAGGGTGGTGGTCGTCATGCTGGTCTCCTTTGCGCTGTCCCTAGGCGCACAGCCGCCGCCGGACTTTGCGCCACCGCAATCTGCGCGCCCAGTTGGCGGGGTTGATCGCGTTTGACGCAGGTCCAGCTTGGTCTTGAGTCTCGTCATTCTCCGGGCCTGGCATGTGGCCTAAACTCTGGACGGCAAATCAGCACGCGTCGAAATTGATGCGCGGCAAAGTCCCATGCGCTGGCGCGGCGCAGTATCGGCCCCCTATGTCGGCCGCTCACCGGCGGCTGATCCAGCCGGTGGTCTCGCCGTATCGCTTGTTTGGGGCCCAGCTCATGTTGCTCAAGCCTGCCGACCGTCTTCGGCTGCGGCGGTTGCCGTTGTTTGCAACGGCCACGGAAGACACCTTCGCGCGACTGGCGCGCGCGGCCTTTCTGCAACGATTCACCGGCAACGTCCTTTTGACGGCGGAGGGGGAGCTCAACGATTTCCTCTTTGTGCTGATGGAAGGGGCGGTGGAGCTTGAGGGCACCTGGCACGATCGCGATACGACCTTGGCGGTCTTGCGTCCGCTCTCCACGTTCGTTCTGGCCTCGGCGATGCTGCAGCTGCCCGCGCTGATGACGGCGCGAACGATCGAGCCTAGCCAAGTCCTCATGATTCCGGGCGAGCCGTTTCGTGACGCCGTACGGGCGGACTCGGCCCTAGGGTTCGCGGTCGCTGAAGAACTCTCGGGTTGTTACAGCGGGGTCGTGCGGGTTTTGAAGGGCATCAAGTTGCGGGGCGCACAAGAGCGGTTGGCCAATTTCCTGGTCGTCCAGCAGCGCCGGCAAGGTGGCGGGCAGACCCTGCAACTTCCCTATCCCAAGCGGGTCCTGGCCTCGCTGCTTGGCATGACGCCCGAGAACCTGTCGCGGGCGTTTTCGGCCCTCGCAGCCTTAGGTGTGGAGGTTAAGGGCGCCACGGTGCGCCTGACCCGGCCCGAGGCGTTGTTGGCCTTGGCGCGGCCCGACGCTCTCATCGATGATCAGGGCGATGCGACTGCCGAAGCCAACGGACGCGCGGACCGCGAGCGGAGCAGCTTTACTGGCGCCGAGCACGACGCGTCCTCGATTTGACGCCTCTCTCTTGGGGGCGAAGCCTGGGCGGTTGAGCCATCGCAAGGACGCTTGCGCACCATCCATCTAGCGCTCGTCCCGCTGCTGCTTCCAGGGCTGTCGGTGATGCCCGAGGCGCGCATGGTTTGATCGGGAGTGTCTCATGCGAAATCATAGCCTCACTGTCCTTGCGGGGATTGGCGCGGCCGCCGTGGCGGCGCCGGCTCTGGCTGGCGAGGCGTCGACCGGAACGCTCATCTTGGACGCCCGCGCGCGCCTCGAGCATTTTGATACAACAAGCGCCGACGCCACGGCCGGCAGTGTTCGGGTGCGTCTGGGTTGGAAACAGCCGCTGGCCAAGGGGCTGACGGGGCTTGTCGAACTGGAAGCCGTCGGCGCGCCCATCGACGACTATGCCGACGGCGTTCACCCCTCCCCCGGGCGGGCTGTTATCCCAGATCCCGAGATCCTGGAGCTCAATCGTGCGAGCCTGACCTGGGAGCCTTCCCGGCGCTTGGGCGCAGAGATCGGCCGCCAGCGCATCATTCTTGGCAACTCCCGGTACGTCGGCAATATCGGCTGGCGGGAGAATGAGCAGACATTCGACGGGGTCAGGTTTTGGGCCAAACCCAACCCAGGCGTCACGGTCACCTATGCCTATGTCAGTCGCGTAAACCGGCCCCTGGGGACCAAGTCGCCGCAAGGCGTATGGCGCGGTGACGTCCATCTGGCGCAGATCGAGACTGTGCAGCGGCGTGGAAGAAGGACCCCCTTAGCGGGGTGATAGGCGCCTAAAAGGGACCCCTCATTCCGATGGTTTAGGCACGGCGGCTTGGTTCAA